>DASRSD010000053.1 GCA_035656635.1 Pirellulales bacterium | reverse complement strand
TTGACACACATAGGAATAGGAACACGGCGCGCCAGCACGGCGTTGGCCACCCTTGCGTCCGCACTCATCTTGATCTACAGCAGCGTCGATCTCCACCGCCTAGCCGCTTATCACGATGCCATTACCCTGTGGGAAGATACCGCTCAGACGCAACCAAGCGACGTTGTGGCCTATAACAACTGGGGGCTTGAATTGATGGCCGCGAATCGTGTTCCCGAGGCAATTGAACGTTATCGACATGCGCTGCAAATCAATCCCAAGCACGGTGAGGTTCACACGAACTTGGGAACCGCACTAATGAAAATCGGCCGCCTGGAGGAAGCTATCGAGCAATATCGACAAGCCTTGCAACTAAAGCCTGACTTTGTTCCCGCCCGGTGCAACTTAGGGCTCGCACTGGGAAAAATCGGCAAAACCGCGGAAGCCCTCGAGCAATTGCAAATAGCCGAACACTCCGATCCAGATAACGCCCAGGTGCACTACAATTTGGGAATCGGACTAGGGCAAGCGGGGCGATTGCCGGAAGCCGTCCAGCAATTCCAAACGGCATTGCGGCTGAATTCCAATTACACCGTCGCCCGAGCCAAATTGGGAATAGCTTTTTTGAATTTGGAACAACCGGAGCAAGCTATCGAGCAGTTTCAAGAAGTGCTGCAAAAAAATCCCATCGATTATGATGCCACGTTCAACTTAGCATTAGCGTATGCACAATTAAACCGGCCTGATGCTGCTCAGGCGCAAGCACTTCAAGCGACCCAACTGGCTACGGCCCAAAAACAAACCGAAATTGCCCAAGAGATAACCATGTGGCTGAAAGAGTATCAAGCTGGTCTTAATTCGCAGAACCAGGCATCGCGCGGCGGGCCATCTACTTTGAACCGCTAATTCGGGATTCAGCCATTATCGAATCGGCGCATGGGCTAGATAAAATAGAATTGCGGATCGAGAATGATTGCTCTGCAATCAACTCGTCACGTGTTGTGCCGGTTATTTTTGGCCCGGCCGAAATTGATTTAGTCGCCTATGTCTCGAAAGCAACGCGCGCAGCGCCAAGAATTGCTGTTAGCTGAGTCTGCAGGCGCACGCCCCTCAACTGCACGGATGCAGCGCATCGGTGGCGCAGGCCTGATCGCCGCCGCTGTGTTGATCGCGTATTATCCGAGCATTCATGGCGGCTTTATTCTCGACGATGACGTATTGCTGACCACGAGTAATACCATTCGTGCATCGGACGGCTTATTTCGTTTTTGGTGGCCATGGAACCTGGCTCTGGACAAACAGCCGGCTGACTATTGGCCGCTGTCGAACACCACGCTGTGGCTGGAGTGGCGGCTGTGGCATCTCGATCCCACCGGTTACCACGTTACAAATTTGATTTTACACATCATCGATTCGTTACTGGTTTGGGCCGTATTGCAACGGTTGCACGTTCCCGGGGCTTGGTTGGCAGGCTTATTGTTCGCAGTCCATCCGGTGAATGTGGAATCAGTTGCTTGGATTGCACAGCGCAAAGATGTTATGGCGGTGCTATTTTTTCTGCTTTCCATTCTATTTTGGATCAAAAGCGAACCGAACGAAGAGCTTGCAACCGGGGGCACTGCCAGAGGCAACGCCACGCAGCCACCCTCCACTCCGGACAACATTAACCATGGCAAGGGAGTGTTCGGCATTTGGTACTGGATCAGCATATTGGCCTTTGTGCTGGCCATGTTAAGCAAAGGTTCCGTGGCGATTTTGCCTCCCATTTTACTGTTGATTACCTGGTGGCGGTGGAACCGAATTCACTGGTCCGACTTGCTGCGCGCCGGCCCATTTTTTGTGGTTGCCGTTGTGCTAACCGCGATCAATCTTTGGTTTCAAACGCACGGCACGGGAGATGTCATTCGCGAAGTCTCGTTGATTCAACGTCTATTAGGTGCGGGAGCAGTGATCTGGTTTTATTTGGAGAAAGCAATATTCCCGTTGCATTTAGTATTTGTATATCCGCAATGGCACATCGATCCCAACAATCCGCTCTGGTGGCTGCCTGATATAGCGACAGCTACTGTGACTTTCTTTCTGTTGCGTAACCGAAATTCCTCACAATGGAAGTGGATTCGGCCCGCAATCTTTGCTTGGGCGTTTTTCTGCATCGCCTTGTTGCCCGTGATGGGTTTTACTGACGTTGGCTACATGCGGCATAGCCTGGTGGCTGATCACTACCAGCATATTGCGCTTATTGCCGTCGTAGCATTAGTGGCCGCCGCTTTTTTCCGATTGCGCGAACTGCAATTGCCTGTGAATCAACAAGCGTTCAATGGAGTTGCTGGATTGATGGTTGTGACATTCGCGGTTTTAACCTGGCAGCAAAGCAGCGGATATGTCGATGCAATGACCTTATATACCAAGACGGTAGCAGACAATCCGGAAAGTTGGTTAGTGCAGCACAACCTTGGCTTTGAATATTACAAGGCAGGCAAGTTAGATGCAGCCATTTCGCATTACGAAACGGCATTGCGACTCAATCCCGATTGCGCAGTCGCTTATCGTAATCTCGGCAACGCGCTATCCGACTTAGATCGCTTGCCGGAAGCTATCGAGAATTACAATAAAGCACTTTATATTGCGCCGAGCGATCCGGTTGCCCATTACAACCTCGGAATGGCTTTAACTCTTTCCGGACATCCGGATCAAGCCGAGCCCCACTATCGAAAGGCTATCGAACTCAATCCTGGTTACCCCGATGCCAATCATGCAATGGGTTTGTTGCTAGCGTCGCGCGGTCAATATCAGGATGCAATTGATTACTTTCAGCAGACCTTAAAGGCTGATCCCGATTTTGTTGAAGCTGATGTTAACATGGCTTCCGCGTATGCGGCTCTGGGTAATTTTGTGGAAGCAATTAAATATGCCGAAACCGCTTTAGAGCTGGCGCGTTCGAAGAAAGACGCCAAGTTAGCCGATGGAATTATGACGCGCCTTAAGTTTTACGAACAACGGTTATCCAACCCGGCTGATAATCCTCCCAATTCTGCCGCTGGCGCGGCAAAGCCGTGAGCGGCGAAATCACCCGTTACCAAAGGCTCTTCGGCCGCGTGGAATTGCAACCGCAAGCGGTGCGAAATCTCTTCTCTTTGATCGGACGGCAACTCGACAAACCATTGAATTTCGCCGGCTTGGCAGGCGGCTGCAAGTTGACCATTGTTCAAGGCCACGGTGTTAGTGTGGACGGCCGGAATACGTGGCTCTGGCGTAATGAGGCCGCATAGATTGATTGGGTCGGCAGCCGATAACACCAACGTCGATGTATCTCCCGGTTCATCGCGCAAGCCGCGAAGTAATTCCACTGCTTCTGGCAAAGCATATTGTTCTCCGGCGACATTGCTGACAAATCGGCCGCCGCGAATTTCTCCGCGTGCTTCCAGGCGTCGATATATCGGCGCCAAACGTCCCCAATAGGGCGCCGCCAATTCGCGCGTTAACAAATCGCGAAATACAATTCCCCAGCGCCGCAATAATTGCCACGCCCAACTGGTTAACGCTTGTTGTGAATCAACCTTGGGCAAAAAACCGGGAAACTGCGACCAGCGTCCTGAAGGCGCGGCCGTGAACTCTCGCCGCATTCGTCGGGCGCGGCGACGTTTTTCGGCACGACGACGATCAGTGACGGTGCCCGAAATAGTTCGCACGGCGGTAAACGCGTCGGCCGTCGCAAGACCCAGGGTCGCCAATTCGTGCAGCGCTTCATCCAGCTGCGAAGGCAAGAGTTGGGTTAGTGCCAAAAGTTCATGGGGAAATAGCGCACCTCGCTGGCGCAGAGCTTCCAATATCGAGGTCGCATCGGCTCGGCAATACGCTTCGGACGATTTGCGGTTTTCAGGCAACAGCCATCCCAAATTTTCTCGAAACAAAATCGAAATAGGTGCTGCCCGAGTAAGCCCCGCGCCGCTAGGCACATCGGCAGCATCTTTCCGAGGCGGCGAGAGTCGTCCCCAAGCGATTTCGCCCGACATCGAAAGTTCATCTAACCAGTGCGGATCATATTCGTCGCACCGGGCCGGCAACAAACGACGTTCCCACAAAGCGGCCGCCAATTCCAGACCTTGGAGTTGTGATAGCGCCTTCCGCAGCCCTGCACGGCCATGCCACTGAGTGCCCGGCAGCAAATGGTGCCAGCGAGCCAGAAAGCGGATAAAATCACGCGGAGGAGCTGGCTGAATTTGCCGCCGCAGGCCATCCAAAGTTTTGCGATGAATTCGGGCCAGCAAACGGCGTTCACACCATTCGATCGGAGCGGAAGGACGCGGAACAAGAGACGATGGGTGACGGTGAAGCGCAGCGTTGGGACTCCCCGTCGCAAGATTGCCCTCGGCGGCGGTTTGGCCGTTGCCGACAGGAAGATCTGAATTTCGCTGTCCCGAAAAATGCCCGCGCATAACCGTACCTTCCGCCTCGACGGCTTCCAGTGCCGCAAAAATTTGGCTGGGTTCGAGCGATAACAACTCGCCAAGCTGTTCCGAAGTAACCGGTCCGCTACATTGCAGGCGACCGCGCACCAGAGTCACCAAGGCTTCAGCCGATTCCCAATGTTGACGCACGGTACTGGGTAATTCTCTATGCAGATCTGCCACCGCTTCCGGATACAGCGATTTTACCAACGGCCAGCGTTCGGTCACTGTCCAAAATTGTGAAGTTTGTGACGCTGGAAAAGTTTTGACAACTTCTGCATGCACTTGGCTCTGGCCATTTCGCTCTACTTGCTGATCAATTTGAATCGTATGCGCCGCATCCACGCGTAGCGCTCTGCCGGCGGAAACTAATTCGTCAAATTGCGGCGTCCATTCCGGCGCTTCGTCGGCGCGCAGTAGGCACAATCCATGCAATGCATCGTGCAATTCATCTGCATCGCGGACCAACGGCCACGCTTCGGCGCGCACCTGAGCAATAGCTTCCGGATCGAGCCGGCCCAAATCGCTGGCCGATTCAAACGACAGACCGCGCCGTAGGACAACGGCCCGCGCGCGGCGCTCTTCCAACGGCGCATCATCGAGAAAGGCATACGGACTAGCGTTCAAAATTTCGTGACTGAATGGCGAGGGCTCTCGGGTATCGCGTGCAATCAGTTCGATGTGGCCGCTGCGGATGTCCGCCAATACGCTCAGCCAGCGATCCACATCCATGGCCTCGTGCAAACAATCCTCGAATGTTTGATGAATGTATGGATGGTCGGGAATTTCGGTATCGCCGTGATGATTTTCTAAACACCCTGCTTGCGCCGGAAACACCGCGGCCAACAAATCATCGCTGCGGAAGCGTTGCAAGTTCGGCGGCACGCGCTGCCCGTGTTTATTGCGTAGCACGGCCAACGCTCGGGTAACGCACCATCGCCAACGGGTTTGAAATACCGGCGCGGCCAAGAGCGCCTGCTCCAATAAGTGCCGGCCGTTTTCAGGCGTCAGCATGCCGAAAAGCGCCTGGAGCGGAAAACTGTGTTGGGGGCCCAGCGAAAGTACGATGCCATCTTCGTCGGCGCTGGCTTGCAATTCAAAATCGAACGAGCGGCAAAAGCGCTTGCGGAAGGCCAAACCCCATGCCCGATTAATGCGTGCACCCCAGGGCGCGTGAATGACCAATTGCGTTCCGCCCGATTCGTCGAAAAAGCGTTCGAATACAATTCGCCGTAAAGTGGGAATTAAACCAATGGCGACATATTGGGCCGCCACGTACCGTGCGGTCTGCACGGCGGAAAAAGCATCAATTCCCAGCTCCTGCTGCAACCACGCCACCGGCGCAGATAAATCCGGTTCGGTGCCATTGGCACTTACGTGTGGTGAAATTTGCTGTTCTAAATCTTCCCGCAGGCGGGAAATCTCCTGCGAAAATTCGATCGTACGGCCGGGTGCCTCACCCAACCAAAACGGCACGGTGGCGGGCGCTCCCTGTGCGTCGCTAACGACCACCTCAGAACCACGCACGTAATGCACGCGCCAGGAAGTGTTTCCCAACAGGAAAATATCGCCGATGTTGCTTTCCAGCGCGAAATCTTCATTCACGGTCCCGACAAAGGTGCCGTCGTTCTCGGTCACGACGCGGAAATCACCCAATTCCGGAATTGCACCGCCGCACGTGATGGCCGCAATACGGGCCCCGCGGCGAGCTTTCACGCGGCCCGAAATAACATCGCGATGCAGCCACGCCCCGGAGCGGTTCGCCGGCGTAATTCCTTCGCTAAGAATCGCAATAATTCGATTGAATTGCTCGCGGCTCAAATTGCGGTACGGCCATGCGCCACGTACCACAGCAAATAAATCATCTTCGTGCCATTCGTCGCTGGCGCACATGGCTACGATTTGTTGGGCCAACAAGTCCAACGGAGCCACGGGTACTTCGATAGCATCCAATCGACCACAACCGACTGCCCGAATCAGCGCCAAACATTCGATCAATTCATCTCGAGTCAGCGGAAACAGTCGGCCTTTGGGAATTACCCCCAAAGAGTGGCCCGAACGACCTACGCGCTGCAAAAACGTGGCAATCGAACGCGGCGAACCGATTTGGCAAACCAAATCGATGTAACCTACGTCAATGCCCATTTCCAGCGAAGCGGTGGCCACAATGGCTTTCAACTTACCCTGCTTCAGCCGTTCTTCGGCATCCCAACGAATTTGCCGTGACAAGCTTCCGTGATGTGCCGCCACGGCTTCTTCACCCAGGGTTTGGCGCAGTTGATGGGCCACACGTTCGGCCAATTTGCGTGTGTTGACAAACACCAACGTGCTGCGATGAGCTTGAATCAATTGAGATAGCCGCTCGTAAACCTCGCCCCACTGCTCGCCAGAGCAAACCGCTTCCAATTCGCTGGGGGGTACTTCAATGTTCAAATCGAGCTGCCGCTGATGGCCCGCATCGATAATGGTGCACTGGGGCCGGCCCTCCGCATTCACCTGGTTCGTGCCGACCAGGAATCGGGCAATTTCGTCAATCGGGGCCTGGGTGGCGGAAAGTCCAATTCGCAGCGGTGGTTGATGACACAGCCGGGCCAGCCGTTCCAAAGTGATCGATAAATGAGAGCCGCGTTTATCTCGGGCCAGCGCGTGAATTTCGTCCACAATCACGGTTTCCACGCTGCGAAGCATCGCGCGCCCTTTGGCGCTGGTTACCAACAAGTACAGCGATTCCGGCGTGGTAACCAGCAAGTGCGGGGGATGGCGAAGCATGGCCGCGCGCTCCCGGTTGGGGGTATCGCCGGTGCGAACGACAGCACGTATCGGCAGGGGCCGCTCCCCCATATCGATTGCCGCTTGTTGAAGTTCGGCCAGCGGCACTTCCAAATTCCTGTGAATATCGTTGGAAAGCGCTTTCAAAGGCGAAATATAGACCACACGAACCGCATCGGTCAGAGTGCCGGCCAGTGCTTCGCGCAGGAGTCGATCCAAACACGATAAAAAAGCGGCCAACGTTTTTCCGCTGCCGGTGGGGGCGGCAATCAGCGTGTGACGGCCGGCCGCAATTTCCGGCCAGCCCAAGCGCTGAGCGTCCGTCGGCTGGCCAAAGCGACGGCAAAACCAGTTCTCCACCAGCGAATGAAACACGCCGCGCTCCTAAGTGTCTGTCGAAAAGATATGTCAGTTACTCCCAGTTTACCGGTTTGCCGGGCCGCGGGCCACTTCGCTAGGAGCGTAAAATCGCCTCTAAAATTCATTGTCCGCATGAAATATTCGCCCTGGCAATTCAACCATTGACCGGCTGCTTCAATTCGCAAGGATTAACTGGCAGGATGGGACGAAAATCTTTGTTCCACAAATATCGTCGCCGACGTTCGGCCAGAGAGGGGAGTCCACCATGAAAGTTCAAGAATATCTTCATGACCGAGAGGTGAAGTTCGACGTGTTACCACATGAAGACACCTTCGATTCCCAGCATTTGGCCGAAGCAGTGCACGTCTCAGGTCGGCAAGTGGCAAAAACGGTGTTGCTGCGGATGGATCATGGTTACAAATATGCGGTCGCCATTCTGCCTGCTACCCATTTGATCGATTTGGATTCGATCAGCCAATTGTTGGGCGGAGCTAAGGTAGAGTTAGCGACCGAATACGAAATCGGCCAGCGCTGCCCCGATTGCGAAATGGGGGTTTTGCCGCCGTTCGGCTCGATTTACGGCTTGGAAACCGTGTTAGACGAGTCTCTGCGCGAGGCCGAACAAATTGTGTTCGAGGCCAACACGCATCAAGAAGCCATTCGCATGGCTGGCGAAGACTTTATGCGGTTGGAAAGCCCGTTGGCCGGGGCATTTGCCAGGCCGCGAACAAAGGTCGACGTGCGAAGTTCGAAGCCGAAATGACGTTCCCCGCCGTCGATACGAAATCCTCGAACGTCAAGGCATCACGAATTCGTGCTCCGGATGGCGCACCGTAAGGACTGGGCAAGGAGCCTTGCGCACGATTTTTTCAGCAACGCTTCCCAGTAGCATGTGGGCAATGGGACCGCGTCCATGCGTGCCTAATACTAAAAGATCGATGTTTTTTTCGCGCGCATAGCGAATGATTTCGACAAACTCACTCATTCCGTTCACCAGTTCTAAACGCGCCTTGAATTTATCTCGCTCTTGAGCGGTCAGCAGCTTGTCTAATTGCAGCCGCGCCGATTTTTCTAAATCGGAATAAAACTGCGGACTGATGGGAAAATCGTTGTCAGGAATCCAATTCACCAGTACGTGCAACAAATGAAGCTGCGCTTGAAACGCCTCGGCCAGCGCTTTGGCATAATTTAGCGCGGCGGCAGAGGTATCGCTGAAATCAACTGGCACACAAATGTTTCGCAGTTCAATGTGCATGACCTGGCCTTGGATCAATAAAAGCGAATGCTTGAATGTCCAAATTGTAAAAAACAAAATCAATCTCTGGGAGTGAGGCGCCATGCCATATCCAATTCGGTCCCAAGATCAACCGAATCAGCCGATAAGCCCTTGGAACCCCCCCAAACGCTTCGGTCAAAGGCGCCGCACGGATACAAATAGGTGCTAGCACGCGAAACGCGGCTGGACAAAATGTTGAAATTCGTTAAGTTGATGGTTCGTTTAGAGTTGCGTTTACTCTTGACGGATTATAGGTATGCATTTCTTGGATTTTGTCTTGCGAAACTTGCTCCGGCGCAAAGTACGGACCGCGCTAACTATTGTTGGCGTATCGGTCGCTATTGCAGCCGTTGTAGGGCTAATGAGCATTACCGGTGGCTATGAGGAATCCAGCAAAGAAGTATATGCTAGCCACGGCATTGATATGGTCGTGGTGCGTGCCGGAGAAGCGGTCACCAACGGCAGCACTTTGGATCAATCACTGGCTAAGCGCCTCCAGGAACTTGATGGGGTCAGCAAGGTCAGCATGGCGCTGCGCGATACCGTTTCTATTGAAGGTACCTCGGGGTTGGTGCCCGTAAATGGCTGGCCTTTGGACAGCTTTAACTTTGATACCTTAACCATTTTGCCACCCGGCCGCGACTTGGAAGCGAGCGATAAACAGGCGGTTCTGTTGGGAAAAACATTGGCCGAAAATCTCGATAAAAAAGTTGGTGACGAAGTAGAAATCGAGGGAGAAAAATTCACCGTGGTGGGTATTTACGACAGCGGCAGCATTATGGAAGATCGTTCGGCCGTGATGCTTTTGCGCGCTTTCCAGAATCTATCGAGTAAAGATGCACAAGTTTCGCAGTTCGACATTACCGTCAAAAAAGATTTGTCCAATCGGGCGGCCGTTCTAGTTGCTCTGCGGCAGCAAATTGAAGGTTTGCGCGGCGATGACGGCAATAAATTAGGCCTGGCAGCGCAAGCCAGCGACGAATTTGTAAAAAGCGATAATCAAATTCGCCTTGCGCACGCCATGGCCTGGATTACTTCAGCCATCGCATTGATTGTGGGCTCCATTGGCATGTTGAACACCATGATTGTTTCGGTGTTGGAGCGAACTCAGGAAATCGGCATTTTACGCGCCATTGGCTGGCGAAAATCGCGTATCATTAGCATGATTATGGTTGAATCCTTTACGTTGAGCTTTGCCGGAGCCGCAACCGGCATTTTGTTGGCTTTCGCATTGGTTCAAATGTTGGCCCGTTTTCCCGCAGCTCAGGGCGTGCTGAGCGGCGGCATTACCATTCAAATTGTGATCTTGGCCTATTTATTATCGATTTTGGTAGGACTTGTCGGCGGCGGATACCCAGCGCTGCGCGGCGCCAGTCTGCCCCCCACCGAGGCTTTGCGATATGAGTAATCACAGTCATCTGTTGCACAGCAGCCACAATGGCCAACCGGTGATTTTGCGTGTGGACCGCGTCGGCCGTACTTATGCCGATGGTGCAGTAACCGCGCTGAATGAAGTCAGCCTGGAAATTTGCCGGGGCGAATATGTGGCCATCATGGGTCCCAGCGGCAGCGGCAAATCGACGTTATTGAATTTGTTGGGCACGCTCGATCGGCCGACCACAGGCGAATTGTATTTTGAAGGCCAGCCGCTGTCGCAATTGCGCGATTTGGACGCCTTTCGGTCGCGAAAAATCGGCTTTGTGTTTCAATCGTTCTATTTGCTGCCCACGCTTACTGCGGTGGAAAATGTCCAAATTCCCATGTTTGAAACCGGCACTCCGCCGAGCCAGCGTGTGAAAAAGGCGCAAGAGCTGTTGGAATCGGTCAGCATGAGCCATCGGGTCAACCATTTACCCATGCAGCTTTCGGTGGGCGAACGGCAACGGGTGGCCATTGCCAGAGCGTTGGCCAACGATCCGCCCCTACTATTAGCCGACGAGCCCACCGGCAATTTAGATTCTCGTTCCGGCAACGATGTGTTGAATTTATTCGACGAATTGCATCTGAAGCACAAAAAAACACTGATCGTGATTACCCACAGCCAGGAAGTCGCCGAACACGCTCAGCGAATTATCTGGATCCGCGACGGCCGCATTGTGCCAAGTCGAGCCGAAGCACTCAAGCAGCGCGAAGCCGTTTAGCCCATGCATTTCTTTACGTTTTTGCTCAAAAATTTGCTTCGTCGGCCGGCCCGCACGCTGTTGACAATTGTCGGCCTGGCGGTGGCGGTCGGCGCTGTGGTGTCATTAGTGGGCGTGGCCAGCGGATTCAAAGATTCGTTCATGAAAATTTACGAATCTCGCGATGTCGATCTGGTCGTCACGCGCGCTGGAGGCACCGAGGCAATCAACAACGGCCTTCCCGAGCAACTGCAAGGGCCGCTCACTAAGCTGAAAGGAGTCAAGCAGGTGGTGGGTGGTTTGGTCGATACCATTCAATTTCGTGATCAAGGTCTGTTGGGCGTGCTGCTGAATGGTTGGCCTCCCGATTCTCCGTTATTCAGCGAAATTAAAATGATCTCAGGCCAAAAGCTAACCGCCGCCGATACCGACAAAATCATCCTGGGCCGGGTGTTCGCCGCCAACATGAACAAAAAGGTCGGCGATACTATTGAGCTATACAACACCAAAAAATTTGAAGTCGTCGGGATTTACGAAAGCCCCATCGTGTATGAGAACGGCGGCGCGGTCATTTTGCTCAAAGAACTACAATCATTAATTAATAAACCCAACGAAACCTCAGGCTTTACCATTAGCGCTGAGAAGCCGATCGACGAAAAAGGTCTCGATGATTTAGCCGAGCGAATTAAAGCCTTGCAGCCGGGATTGCAGGTAAAAAAATCCGCGGAATTCGTCAACAATGTGCAACAAATCAAAATGATTAACGCCGTAGCCTGGATTACTTCGGCGATTGCGTTGGTGATCGGCGCCATTGGAATGCTCAATACCATGATTATGTCTGTCTTTGAACGCACCAAGGAAATCGGCACACTCCGGGCCATTGGCTGGCGCCGGACGCGAATCATTCAAATGGTCATTGGCGAATCTCTGTTGTTAAGCCTGGGGGGCGCCATTGTTGGCAGTGTGGCCGGTTTGGTGATGGTCAAATTACTGACCGAATTGCCTAATACCTCGGGCTTGGTGTCGGGTAATATTTCTCTGCCGGTTATTCTCTGGGGATTTTTCTTTGCAATTTTGGTGGGAGTGTTCGGGGCGATTTACCCGGCATTATGGAGCGCCAATTTGCTGCCCACCGAAGCCCTGCGGCGCAAGTGAAATGTTTTTGAACGAGCGATTTTAACCGCACTCTGCCGGCCGCGATCGTGATTTTTTTGGCTCGATCATTTCGCAGAATTAGGCTGCGGAGCTGCCGCCGCTGGAAGATTTTTTTCGTATGCTAGTAAATTGCGCCGGAATTTGCGAATGTCGGCTTGAAAAGAAAAATCGAGTTTGGAAACCAACGCCGTGGTCCCGTTAAACCACTCGTATGGTTCATCAAAAACAAGGTGATATTCGACAAAGACTTTATCTTCAGATCCTTCCAGCTTCGTAATTTTGGCGTACCCGCCAAAGCCGGCGTAAGGCTTCGGATCTGCTAGAACCGGAGCGCCGGCCGCATTGATTTTGATCGTTTGATATTGATTGGGAAACTGAGCATCTTTCGCCAACCGCGGATCGAGCTTGAACGCCATTGTGATACTGTCATCCGTTATTGTCTCAACACCGTACCCACTGCCGGAAACTTGAACTTCACCAATCAGATCCACTAATGCATGGGCGTAACGATCCTTTAACGTGTTTTTATTTGTCACCAAAAGATTTCGCTGTTTCAATTCCGCATCGGTATAAAACTCGACTTTTCCGTTTGTCGCTCTTTTTGGTTGATTTGCCTGATTGCCGTTTTGTTTTTGCTGTGCAATTTGATCTTTTATAAAACCTTCGCTGGCAACGACTTTGAATTTTCCTTTGGCGACAAAGTACAAATCAATCCGGCGACCGATCGAATCTTCCGACTTATCGCCCTTTTCATCTGTGTATTTGCGTTCGAATTCGGCGTTTGAACTGCCTTGCAAATAGCTTTGCAGCAGGCTTTTTGCTTTCGGGCCCACTTGCGTCATGATCGTTTGCTGCTGGTCGGCTTTCAGACCGTCGACCATAACGGGCTCAGGAAGTGTTATCGTTTTGCCGTTGGCAAGTGCAATGCCTTGCGTCACTAATTCCTTGTAAACCGCGTTGTCTTCCGCGTTGGCAATCAGAGGTAACCACACGACGCAAACTAATAACACGAAGGAAATGTTTTTCATGGTTCTTTTTGCCACAATACAAGCAATGCGGCATACAAATGGAATTTAAAAATGTTGCTAATTTCGAATATTTGGTGAACGATGCAGCATTATACTGCTTGCCCCAAAGTCGCGCAAACCCAGACTTGATAACCTAAAGAATATTATCGGCTTACAGTTTCGTGCGAGTCCGAAGGAATGACTCGAAATGTGACAGAACATTTGTTAGAAACCGTATTATCAACAAATCTCGATGCCGATGAGGGCAGCCCAAGCAGCCATGGTAATGGCTGCTGTCTCAACACGTAGAATTCGCGGACCCAAATCAACACTCATCCAGCCAGCCGTGACCGCTTGCGCAATTTCTTCGTTGGTAAATCCACCTTCCGGGCCAATGGCAGCGACCACGCCTTCGGCAAGTTCCATGGTTGCGTTGTTCGACCGAATGCCGTGCAATGGCTCTCCGCCCGGATGGGCCACCAATCGTAAAGCCGGGCCATGGAAAGCGGCCGCAAAGGTGCTCCAAGCTTGAGGCGCAGCGATTTCCATAAGCCGATTGCGGCCACATTGTTTGCTGGCTTCAATTACGGCGCGCTGCAGCCGTTCCAGTGCTGCCGCGGAAGGCTGTGCTACGCCGCGATGGGTTTCCAACGGAATTAACGTCGCCACGCCCAATTCTACGGTTTTTTCCACGAGCCAGCGCTGCCGATCTCCCTTCGGCAGCGCGATCACCAGCGTAAGCTTAAGGGGCGATTCTCGATTCATTTCTCGGCGCTGGCGCACCACAAATTCCACATGCGATTTTCCAATCTCTGCAATTTCCGCCATACATTCGCAACCCGATCCGTCGAACAGCGTTACTACATCGCCCACTTGAGCACGCATCACGCGCGCCAAATGATGAGCTTCGACTCCTTCGAGCGTCACACGATCGCCATTGATGGGAGTCTGGGCAAAAAATCTTTTGGACATGAGTTCACTTTTCTGAAAAAATTCAGCCAAGTTTTCTGTCAATCTTACCGATAATTTAAAAGATACGGAAATCCAAAGTGGATTAAGCGGTGGATGGCCGGCTCAATCTCCTCGTTTCATGCTTGGCACAAGTATGCTTCGCAATCATTGGAAACTGCGTGAATCCCCCTTTCGCGGCACGCTAGATGGCCGGCGGTTTTTCCGCAGCCCGATCCACGAAGAAGCGCTGGCCCGACTCCATTTTTTAGTAGAGGAGCGAAGGCGGCTGGGGCTGCTCCTGGGTTCCAGCGGCTGTGGCAAATCGCTGGTGCTGGATGTATTTTCTCGTCGGCTTCGGCGCAGCGGCGCGCAACTGGCCAATGTGAACTTGCTAGGAATCGATTTGCACGAGTTTTTATGGCTCACGGCGGCCGAATTGGGAATTAATCCAGATCGCCGGGACGATCCGTTTCGGTTGTGGCGCGGCATACTCGATCGGCTAGCCGAAAATCGCTATCAGCAACTCGACACCGTTTTGCTGCTAGATAACGCCGATGAGGCCGCCAACGGAATGCTCGATCACTTAGTACGGTTGTCGCAAACCGAGAATATTGCTGGCGGCCGCCTGACCATGGTGCTGGTTGCCACCACGACCGCCCCAGGTAATTCCGCGGTCCGGTTGTCTCCGCGGTTGCTTGAGTTGGCCGAATTACGCATCGACCTGGAAGCCTGGGAACCGACTGATACCGTGCAATACATTATCGAAACGTTGGCGCAAGCCGGCAGCGAATCGCCCATTTTCACCGACGAAGCGCTGCAACATTTGCATGATCTGACCCGCGGCATTCCAAGGTGTGTCGATCAATTGGCCAACCTGGCGTTGCTTGCCGGGGCCGGTCGCGAACTGGCACAAATCGACGTCGATATCGTCAACAGCGTCTATCACGAATTGGGCGCTGTAGACGCCGTGGCCTAACAAAATCTACTACGCCGTTTGGCAGCAGACTAAGATTCTATTCGCGGCGGCGAATAACTAGTTGCCCTAGTGGTACGTTCTCGATTGCATTAAAATCGAAGCATGTGCGCTGGCCTAGCGATTGGCGTTCCAAAGGCCGCGGGTAATCGGTCCCGTAAAATCATCGCTACTGCGAGGGAATTTCCATGCCAGAAACGACACTCGGAAAAATCATTACGGTTCCCGCGGGAAAGAATACGCTGCAAATTAACTTGCGCGATCCTTGGCTGTCGGCCCTGTTGGCGTGGTTGGTGCCGGGGTTGGGTCACATGTACCAGCGCCGTTGGGGCAAAGGTGGCCTGCTGATGACGTGCATTCTGGCCACGTTCTTTTACGGATTGTGGCTAGGGGGCGGGCGCGTTGTGTACGCTTCGTTCCGCGAAAATGACGCCCACTATGCTTATTTGTGCCAAGTCGCCGCAGGCTTGCCGGCCCTTCCGGCCATTGTACAGGCCGTTCGCGTCGCCAGTGTTCCCCCCAAAGCGCCCTTGTGGGATGGATTCATGGCGCCTCCGGTTGTGCCTGGCCAGGTAGTTCCCCGTGCATGGGTCGAAAGTGAACGAGCAAAGTATCCCGACGATCCGGAATTTCGGAAATTCGATACGTACGATCCGCGCGATCCTAACGCCACATATTTGCGATATGTTTCCAGCAGCGAACCGCCGACTGATCAATCAGCACACTGGCAATATCAGCAAGGCGGATATTACGATTTGGGCACCGTGTTTACCATGGTGGCTGGTTTGCTCAATGTGCTAGCCATTTGGGATGCATGGGGTGGACCCGCGATTCCCCTACCGAAACCGCAAGGAGAATTCACCGATAGCACACCTTCCGATAAAGAGGAAAAGAAATAAATGTTACTGGCACAAGCAAATCAATTGTGGTACGCATTGCCGCTCGTAGTCTCGGTAAGCCTTGTCTATGCTGCCACTCGACACGAAGATATGCGCTCGATCTTGTGGCATGCGTTACGCTTTGGAACATGGATTGCCGCGTTCCTGCTTGGCTTGGGCCTGTTCTTATGGTGGCTCGGCAAGGGGTTGTAAATTTTCGCTCGCGCTCTGGCATTTCAACCTGCAGCACGTTAATAGTGATATAATCTAAAACGTGCCGATTTTTCCTGAATTTGCAGGGCTCTTGTTGTGATTGCTGTGCTGCGTTGTCGCTGGCTAGTGTCTGGCAAGTGTGGCGTTTTGATTGCCACAATTGCAGCGGAATTGGTTGTGCATGGCTCAACCGCCTGGGCGCAAGCCCGCATGATGCGCACGAATCCGCGCATGGAGCGCATGCTGGAAGAGGAGCAGCAACTTCAGCAACAACAAGGTCGTTCTCAGCCGGTCGATCCCAATGCCCCATCTCCGCCGGAAACCGATGGCCTTAGCCCCTGGCTACGACGTTTTCATCAATCGGTTCCACAAGCGGCGGAAGATTTCGGCAGTCTTGATCTGACAGGCCTTTCACAAGCAGCCGATGCGATCGAACAATGGGTGCATTTATGGGGTCGAGTGGCTGCCGGACAGCCGCCGCAGGAACAAATTAATATTCTTGGCCGGTTACTCGATGCCAAAGAGTTTATCGATCGAGAACTCGACGACCTGTTGACCGTCCGCGTTCGCTTTGCTTCGCTTCCCGACGATAGCCAGCGTCACACGAGTCTCCGAAATTATTTATCGACGACGGCCAAATTAGTTGATCTTTCGGGCCGGTTGCAATCCGATTTGATCGATATTCTCGACGACACCGCCGACCGCTTCGCCGATGTCCCTCCGTTGCGGCAACGGCTCCTAGATTTTCTTTCGCAGCGCAAAAGCAGCGTGGGAGCGGAAGTCATGTCGGTCGATTTGATCGATCCGCCGGCAACGTCCAGCGACCCCAACAACTCCGAAGCCACTTCGGCCAAAAACCAAGCCAGCGCCATGGCCGGCATGACTCCCTTTCAACGGCGCTTGGCCATGCGCGCAGCCCTGTCCGCCGGCGCCAACGAGGCAAATGGCTCCAAAGGCGCCTCCAGCGCCATGACTTCGAATCTTTTTAATTTCAATCCGGCCACCGCTTCCGTCTTGTCGCCCGAACAAAAGCTAAAAGTCATTCAATTGATGGCCGCGGCCGGCACCATCGATTCCGTCCGCGATTTGGCCGATTTCATTCGCGATGAAACCACGCCTCCCACCTTAATTCTGGCCGCGGCCGAAGCGATTCGCGCTTTGGGCTTGCCGCAAGATCCACGACCCGGACAAGATTCTACGCTTCCGCCGCCGGTAATCACGGCAGCCAAGCTTCGAGAGCGATTGCTGAAAATCGATCGCACCCAATGGCGGCCCGAAGAACAACGCCGGGTGGAAACATTGCTGGCCTGGCTGGCCGACCGCGAGCGGAACGGTTTGGAAGGCAACGTTTACCGCTTGGGGCACTTTGAAGTGCGCCCCGGCGATTGGCTGCTGATGCGTAATCCTTCGCCATACAATTTATTCACCGATTTATCGCCGGGATTATTCACGCACGTGGGAGTGTTGGCTGTTGACACCGGCAGTGATGGCAAGCAGCGAATGGTCGTGGTTGATTTGGAAGAACGTGGCACCAGCATTCCGGCCACGAATGTCGATTTGTTTCTGAATCGCACGTTGAATTACGTATTTTTGCGGCATCCCGATCCAGCTGTGGCGGAAAAAATGGGGCGAGCGGCCACGGCAATGATCGGCGACCCAGCGGAATTCGATCTGAATTTTCGCACTGACCGCATTGCCCAATTGAAAAACGTCGATTTGCGCGGCAAGAAAATTCACACCTACTGCGCCGGCTTGCTGCTGTTGTGTGCCCAGCAAACGGGTTTGCCGCGCGAAGTTTTTTTTCCGATAACCGAAACCGCCGCCAGCGGCCACACGCAAGAAAACATTGCCACCTTGGGCCTGTCGCTGGGGGATGGCTTTGTTTCACCCACCGGCGCGCTGTTTTCGCCGAAGATGGAAATTGTCGGTCGTGCTGAGCCCATGTACGATCCACAGCGGCAGGTGCAAGAAGCTATCTACGACCATTTCGCGCAATTAATGGAAAAGCAAGTGTTGCGTCCCACGCCCGATTTGTTTCAAGCGTTGCGTCTGAAAGTGGCGGAGGCGGCCAAAGACAACGAATTGCTGGCCAAAGCGCTGGCAGCCAGCGCCAACGTGAGCGCGCAAATGGATTTGGTTTCGGCGGCGAAAACCCAGGCTGTGGTAGAAACCCTGGACGACGTGGCCAATGGCGCTGGCCGCGAGTTTCAAGCGGCATTGGATGCCATTTCGGACGGGCCACCACCTCCGCTTGACGTCAACCCAGCATCCCCGGTCAATCCCCCGGTGGCCGATCAACGTCAGCATATTTCGGAAGAGCGCGCCGCCATCGATCGCATTCGCACCAAGCATGCCGACCTGGTCGCGCGTTGGGACCAGCGACAAATTTCGTTGCGTAGCCTGCGCAACGAATTGCTGAACTATTACATCCAACAAGGCTGCCAACAGCTTGACGAACGTTTTAGCGGCGGCGGAAAATGATTGAAAGCAATTGATTTAACCTTTCAATCATCCCATGCAACTGCTTCACGTCGGCGCCGCGGTGCTAAATCAAACGCCTTTGGCATGGGATGCCAATCAGGCCAACGTTGTCGCTGCCATCGAAGAAGCGCGACGGCGGAACGTCAGCATTCTCTGCCTGCCGGAGTTATGCATCAGCGGCTACGGCTGCGAAGATGCGTTTCTTTCTTCCGGCGTGCAGCGCATGGCCTGGCGTGTGCTGGAAGAAATTGTGCCGCAAACCCACGGCATGATTGTTTCTCTGGGTTTGCCCTTGCTGTATCAAAATGCGCTATACGACGTGGCTTGCCTGGCCGTCGATGGGCGCATTGCCGGATTCACCGCCAAGCGGTATTTGGCCGGCGACGGAATTCATTACGAACCCCGTTGGTTTAAGCCCTGGCCGTTGGGTCGCCGGGTGCAAATTGTGGTCGACGGTCACGAGTATCCACTAGGAGATATTTACTTCGATTGCGGCGGTGTGCGCATCGGCTTTGAAATTTGCGAAGATGCCTGGGTGGCTAACCGGCCGGGTATCGAGCTTTCTCAGCGCGGCGTCGATGTCATCTTGAATCCCAGCGCCAGTCATTTTGCATTCGGCAAAACAATCATTCGCGAACGATTTGTGTTGGAGGGTTCCCGCGCGTTCGGGGTTCATTACGTGTACTCCAATTTGGTTGGCAATGAGGCAGGCCGGGCCATTTACGATGGCGATGCTTTAATTGCCTCGGCCGGAAAAATGATTGCCGCCGGACCACGCTTTTCCTTTGCCCAATGGGGCCTGACGTCGGCCTTGGTCGATATGGATGCAGCGCGATTGACGCGGGCTCGCACCGGCAGCTTCACTCCTGATTTAACCGCGGTCACCGACGACTGCATTCACGTGCCGTTTACTTATTTGCCGTGCGAACCCATGGCGCAATCCGTGCAGCGCCCAGCCTGGGAAAACAGCGTGGACGTGAAGGAGGAAGAATTCGCCCGGGCTATTTCGTTAGCTCTATTCGACTACATGCGCAAAAGCCGCTCTCGAGGTTTTGTGGTTTCGATCAGCGGCGGGGCCGATTCGGCGGCGGTATCTTGCTTGATCGCGCTGATGGTGAAATTCGGCGTGGCTGAATTGGGCCGCGAAGCGTTTCTTACCAAGCTGTCTTACTTTCCCGAAATTCAAACCGCCGACAACGAGCGAGAAATGGTGCAGCGCTTGTTGGCTTGCGTGTATCAATCGACGCGTAACAGTGGCGAGGTTACTTTAGCGGCCGCTCGCGGTGTGGCGGAGGCCATTGGCGCCGATTTTTTCCAATTCGATATCGATCGAGTAGTGCAGGAGTACCTGGATCTTGTTTCTCAGAAGACTAACCGCACGTTGAGTTGGAAAACGGACGATTTGGCGCTGCAAAACATTCAAGCTCGAGCCCGCGCTCCCAGTGCGTGGCTGTTGGCAAATTTGCGTGGGGCACTGCTGGCTTCCACCAGTAACCGTTCGGAGGCGGCCGTAGGTTACGCCACGATGGACGGCGATACCAGCGGCGGCATCAGCCCAATTGCCGGCATCGACAAAGCATTTTTGCGCCGCTGGCTATTGTGGTTGGAGACCATCGGCCCGCAAGGATTCGGCCCTATTCCCGCACTACACGCGGTGAACGTGCAAGCGCCCACCGCGGAGCTTCGTCCGCCTAGCGCCGGTCAAACCGACGAAGCCGATTTAATGCCGTACGACGTGCTGGACGCCATCGAACGGGCTGCCATCCGCGATAAACACAGCCCGATGGAAGTATTTAAGCTCATGCGCACTCAGTTTGTGCAATACTCGGCGCAGGAAATGTTGACATGGGTGGAGCGATTTTTTCGTTTGTGGAGCCGTAATCAATGGAAGCGCGAGCGCTATGCCCCATCATTTCATGTGGACGACGAGAACTTGGATCCCAAAACCTGGTGCCGCTTTCCCATTCTTTCCGGCGGATACGAACGAGAACTGACCGAACTCCACCAATTTGTGCTGAAGTTGCCGAAGACGTGAGCCTGTAGGTGACCAACCGATTCCTACGATTTTCGACGCAAGAACTTGTTGATCGAGCCAGAGCTGTATTCATTGAACAACACTGACTCCAGCCAGTGGCATTCCGTGGCTCAAAAATAGCATTGATTCTCAGGCGAAATTCGGTAAAGTGTACATGTGTCACCTATATAAGCGTGGATCGAAGGCGACCGGCGATAGACAATTGGTAGAAAGAGCGAGAGCCACGATATTACACACGGAGATGTAAACCGCAGCCGTTGATCGTTTCATGTTCATCGTTCAGCGCTTTGCCGGCACCTGCGCCGCCGTTTAACGTTTAACATTTATCATTCATCATTTAGCACTTCCAAGCCAAAAACTCCCCGATTATGTCGCCGCCAACTCAGCACACCTTCGAAAAAATCCGCGGCAAGCAGGCCAAGCTTGTGACAAAACGTAGCGATTTTGTCCACCAATTTAATTTCCTGGACAAAAAGACAAAATCGAGCCGTTCCTTTTTTCTGATTCGATCCGCCATTTCCCATTCAATTTGTTTTGGAGACCCGGCCTATGCTTTTTGCTGACACCTCTTGGCACGACATGTTTTATTTGAATTTGCCGGTCATCGAAAAAATCTTGCGGCCTATTGTTGTATACGTTTTTCTCATTCTAGGGGTGCGCTTGGCGGGTAAGCGGCAATTGGCGCAGCTCAATCCGTTTGATTTGATCGTGCTGTTGACGTTGGCTAACACCGTGCAAAACGCGATTATTGGTGATGATAACTCTGTCACCGGCGGCCTGATTGGCGCCGCCACTTTGCTGTTGGTTAATTATGTTGTGGTGTGGTTTTTGTTCGGCCATCAAAAATTGGAGCATCTAATTGAAGGGGATGCCGACGTGTTGGTGGAAGCGGGTAAAGTGCACAAAGATCGGTTGCGCCGTGAACTCATTACCGAAGCCGAATTGGAGGCCGTAGCTCGACGACAAGGATTCAGTTCACTCAAGGATGTCGAACGTGCGATTCTCGAACCTGGCGGCAACATTTCGATTGTGGCTCGCAAGCCTGAACCAGATGAAATGCGACACGGCGAACTGTTAATGCGCTTGGAAGAACTACTCAACGAAGTCCGCAAGCTGGGTGCATCGCCACAAAGCAAGCCAGCATAACAATCTTCATTCGTACATCATGTGCGCAAAAAAGCTCCCGGAAAGGCCGGGTCCCAGGGGGGCAAAGGACTCCATCCGTTTCCGGGAGCGATTGGACGATGCGGCAGGTGGTTGTGACGCGGAACTAGGGGATAAAGATGTCCGCGTGGCGGGAAAGATTTGCCTCCGTGCAAAGTTTGGTACTGGCGAGCGCTTGTCCGACGTGTGCGTAACATCGGTTGATGTATCGAAGCGTCCGGCCGCATCCATGCTGCCGAAATCGCTCCGCTGGTCCGCAGGATAAACCGGGCCCGTCGCCTATACTTATCCCCGTGCAGACCCATCCACTAGTGGATCACGCGAATTGTTGTGTTTGATTGGCGGCGAGCTGAGCTAGACGAAAAGTATTGGTCGTCCACCCCAATCGACCGTCGTGAGGCGGGAAGATTAGGGCAATTCTCCAAATGGGTCAAGAGCGTTTTTTATGCGTATTCCGCGAGGTTTTGGTTACTTCTAGCCATGTTGATAGCGTGGTCATGCCGAGATCTGAAAATTGCCGCCCGCCGAATTTGCACATTACCACCGCGGTTCTTCGCTGCCCACAAGCGGAACGAAGCGACAAGGCGAAAGTTCGCGCAAGGACGGTTGCCCATTGATTCTTTTGATTGCTTGCAGCGCTTGATCTTCCGTGGGACCCAGTGGAATGACCAAAATGCCTCCTTCGCGTAATTGATCGAACAATGCCTGCGGCATGCGCTGTGCGGCGGCGGTAACCATGATGCGATCATACGGCGCAAGCTCGCGCCAGCCATACGTGCCATCGCCCACTACCAGCGTGTAATTGGTATAACCCAGCGTTTTTAAGGCGGCGGCGGCCTGGTTAGAAAGCTCTTCGTGTCGTTCTACGCTAGTCACCCAGCGTGCCAGCTCGCATAACACCGCACACTGATATCCACTGCCGGTGCCGATTTCCAACACGGTTTCGTTGCCCGTAAGCTCCAGCGCTTGAGTCATCAGCGCCACAATGTATGGCTGGCTGATCGTCTGCCCGTGATCCAGGGCCAGAGCCCCATCTCGATAGGCATTAGCCTGTTGTTCCTTGGGCACAAACACATCTCGCCGTACTTTACCCATGGCGGCCAACACGTTTGCATCGTGAATGCCGCGATGTTCTAGTTGCTCCGCGACCATTTGCAGCCGCGCCGTCTGAAGTGGATCCGGCGTTGCCATAAATCACTTATTTTGAAACATGCCGAGCCGCCGTGCCCCACGTCGTTTGGAAAAATTGAATTCCCAAACCACGTTAGCCCGTTTTTGCTACTACGGCTGACTCTGCCGCGCGCCAATCAACAACGTGTAATTCTACCGCGCGGCGGCCATTGAAAGTATTGATGACGGGCCGAAACGCCACGTTCAGCAGGCCGGCATGCCCGGCCAGTTCGTCGAACCATTCACCGCCGCCAAAGGCCACGCCGCGAAGACGGGCCCCATGTTGCTCCAAGCGCAGCGATAAATGCCGCCCGCTGGCTCCAATGCGTTTGGGCGGCTCCGCCAACCGCAGGTGGCTGGCACATAGCAGGGGGCGATGATTGCCATGACCGAAGGGTGCCAATCGCTCGATCTGCTCCACGGCTTTTAGCGTTAGCGTGGCGAGTGCGGTTTCGCCGTCAATCCACAACTCGGCCACGCGCTGGTCGTCGCAAATTTGTTGGGCGGCAAACTCGCAAAATCCCATGCGAAAAGCGCCTACATGGCCATCTTCAATTTTCAAACCGCCGGCTGCGGCATGTCCGCCGTGGCTCAATAGCCACTGAGTGCAAGCCGTCAGCGCGAGATGTACTTGAAAGCCGGGTACTCCCCGAACCGAGCCAATTCCCGGTTTTACTCCCAAATCATCTTGGGCAATCAATACTACTGGTCGATGATGTTTCTCTGCCAGCCGTCCGGCAACAATGCCAATCACGCCCGGATGCCAGCCGCGGCTGGCGAGCACCAACGCGGCATCCTGTTCGGCATCGAACTGTTCCTGCAGTTGCTTTTTCGCCGCCAAATAAATGCTGCGCTCCAAACTATCACGACTGTTGTTGAGCTCGTGTAAATACTCGGCCAGTGCGCCGGCCCGTTCGGCGTTGGTAGTGGTCAGTAATTCGACGCCCAACTGCGCTTGCCCTAAACGACCGGCCGCATTCAATCGGGGGGCCAGCGTGAAGCCAATATCTTCGCAATTGAGCGCCGGTTTTTGATCGAGTTTGGTCAGCCGCATGAGCGCTGCCACACCCGGCGTCGGTTGATGCTTCAAGCTGGTCAGGCCGTGATACACCAAAATACGATTTTCATCGATCAACGGCACGATGTCGGCCACTGTGCCGATGGCGGCAATGCCCACCGCCTGCAACAAAAACGACCTCAGGGCGTCGGTTACTCGTTTCGCCTGACACTTCCGTCGACACAATGCCCATGCCAATTTGAACGCCACACCCGCACCGCTTAAACCGGCAAACGGATAACCATGTCCCGACAGTCGTGGATGCACAATCGCTGCCGCGGTCGGTAACTCAGCCGCCATTTCGTGATGGTCGGTAATGATAAGTTCCAAACCCAGTTCGCGGGCAGTTAGGGCTTGATCGATGCTCGTAATTCCACAATCAACGGTCACTACCACCGTTGCGCCGCGTTCGGCCAAGCTGCGCAGGGCTTCATGGTTCAGACCGTAACCTTCATCAATGCGATTTGGCACATAAAAACTGGCATTCGCGCCCAATAATTGCAGACAACCCAATAGAATGGCGGTGGCGGTCATGCCGTCGGCATCATAATCGCCATACACCACAATCGGCTTATTGGCGGCGATGGCAGACAACAATCGATCGGCGGCTGCGGGAATACCAGGCAATTCTTCCGGATCGCGCAGGGCAGTAAGCTTGGGATCGAGAAAACCGCCCACCACGTGCGGATCGCAAATGCCTCGGCCGATCAGCAGTTGGGCCACCACAGCCGATACGCCTGCTTCGCGCTCCAGGCGAACAATTTGTGCCGGATCATGTTCGCGAATGAGCCAGCGTTTGGGCATGCTTCGTCCTCCTGACACCTTCGGCAAACCATTACTTTTTCTTCTCGGTATGCATGGTGTGCTTGCGCAACCGCTGGTTGAACTTGCTCAGCTTGAGTTTCTCGCCCCCTGGCTTCCGCCGCAGGGTGTAATTGTAATCGCCGGTTTCGTCGCACACCAAAAACACGGTTTCCGCTTTCTTTTTGCTCTTTCCCACGATTTTCTCCTCAGGCCAAAACGATTAAAACCATCGGTTGAGAACGCTCGATTGTACCGTTTTCTCGGCGTCTTTCGTAAGGGGCACGGGTTATAATTGATATAAGCTGCTCAGTTTCTGCCTATCACGTGCCGGCGATGCAGAAGTGTCCGGCCTAGGTTTAGCTATGTGAATTCAGCGATGCCTGGTGAAACTCCATCTGCCGTCAATGTGTCCCCATCGCCGGTGAAATTGGGTTCGGCCGATCCCAGTTTTCCCGTCGACAAAACAAATCTGCCTTCCTCGCGGGGCTGGCGTGGTGTGCCGTTCAAAGCAGATCTAGTAGCTCCAAACATGACTCAACCAGCACCGCCTCCCGTGGTGTCCACAAATACAGCAGCGCCCGAACTGCCTGCCGCAGAGAAGTCGGCGGCCGCTGATGCTGCAAATTTTGCTTCCTCTGCTCAGTCTGCGTCGGAGCAATCCACTACTATCGCGACCCAGTTGAATGCCATTCCCAGCGAAACCAGTCTGTCGCTAATGCGACGGATGTGGCCGTTCCATCAGCAGACCGGTGCCTGGTTCACCAGTGCTTTGATGCATGCGACGCTGTTTGTGATGCTCTGCTTATTGATGCACCGTGTTATCAAAGATATTTCGCCCGTGAATTTGAATGTCCACACCGTCAGCAGTGACGAGCCTTTGTCGGAAGAATTGCCTGGTGAAACGTCCCCCGCCGATCGTTCGCAGTCCCGGCTGCCGGGCGCCGCCTCTGCTTCACCCAGCGGCGATTTATTCGGGTCGGCCTTGGAAGATACGCCTTTGGGCGTGCCGAAATTAGGAACTGCAAGTAAATTGAAAAGCCATCTCACTACACAACTACCAGAGGTTGATCCTTTGGCTGCTGCGTTTTCGGCCGACGGGGGCGGCGTACCGTGGGGGCAACCCATGGGCAAAGGCGGCGGCGGTTTAGGAGGACGGTCACCGGAACGTCGAGCGCAGTTGGTCGGCTCCGGAGGCGGTTCCGAACGAAGTGAGGCGGCCGTAGAGCGCGGTCTGAAATGGCTGCTGGCCCATCAGCACGAGGACGGCGGTTGGCGATTCAATTTTGATGGTGCCCCGTGTGGAAATTTATGCCGCAACCCGGGTCGTGAAACTTCCACCACTGCCGCCACCGCCTTGGCTCTGTTGCCATTTTACGGTGCCGGCTACACGCACAAGGAAGGGCCTTATGCCGAACAAGTAAATCACGGACTGTATTATCTAGGCACGAAAATGTTGGTCACTCCGCAAGGGGGCGATTTGCAGGAAGGAACCATGTATGCGCAAGGGCTGACCACGATTGTGTTGTGCGAGGCGTACGCCATGTCAAAAGATTCCAACTTGCGACCTTATGCTCAAAATGCGGTCAATTTCATTTTGTATGCGCAAGATCATCGCGGCGGCGGTTGGCGATACTTTCCCGGGCAAGTAGGCGACACCAGTGTGACCGGTTGGCAGCTGATGGCGCTCAAAAGCGCCCAGATGGCCGGCTTGGATGTTTCTTCCCCCGCGTTTTTCCTGGCGAACAAATTTCTCGACAGCGTGCAGAACGAAAAGGGGGCCTACTACGGTTACACGCTTCCTAGTAATGGCGGAGCCACCACAACTTCCGTCGGCTTGCTCTGCCGTATGTACTTGGGTTGGGGGCGAAACAACCCGGCTTTGAATGCAGGCGTGGCAATTCTGGAAAAATTGGGCCCCTCCGAAACGAACATGTACTTCAATTACTACGCCACTCAAGTGATGTACCACCACGGCGGTTCGCAATGGGAGCGCTGGAACAAAAAAATGCGCGATTATCTGATTGCCACGCAAGCCACCGAAGGGCACGAAAACGGCAGTTGGTACTTCCCCGATTTTCATGACGATAAAGGGGGCCGGCTGCTCAACACGTCGCTGGCCATCCTCACACTGGAAGTGTACTATCGCTATCTACCCCTATATTCTTCCAAAGCGGTCGACGGTGGATTTTGAGTGTCTGTTGTGAAACATGCTGAATTGCGGCGGGAATAATTTCACACATTTTCTCACTAAGCCACCATGCTATAGACTTCTAGCATGATTGAATATGATATGGCGATGCCGAGTCGGCGAATGGCACTAGCGGATCGATCTCTTCCATCAATCATTTAGTGCATAATCGATTATGTCTATGGCTGATCAATTATCTTTGCCTGAGCTTATTGCTCACTTGGCCGAACAGGAGGCCGATATTCGACTGGGGGGTGGGTTGGCGGCCATCGTACGGCAACACAAAAAGAACCGTCTCACGGCGCGCGAGCGAATCGAAAAACTCCTCGATTCGGACATTCCCTTTTTTGAACTTGGCTTGTGGGCTGCATGGGGAATGTACAGCCCATGGGGCGGTGCACCCGCCGCTAGCGTTGTTACCGGCATTGGCGCCATCAGCGGCCGGCGACACATGATTATCGCCAACGATGCCACCGTGAAAGCCGGCGCGTTCTTTCCCGCTACAGCCAAAAAAGTTCTTAGGGCACAACGAATCGCGGTGCAAAATCGGCTGCCGATCGTGTATTTGGTAGATTCGGCCGGCATTTTTCTGCCCCTGCAGGAAGATGTTTTTCCCGACGAAGATGATTTTGGCCGCATCTTTCGCAACAACGCTGTCATTTCGGCCATGGGCTTGCAACAGACGGCCGCGATTATGGGAAACTGTGTCGCCGGCGGCGGTTATCTGCCTGTACTGTGTGATAAACTGCTGATGACTGAAGATTCGGGCCTGTATTTGGCCGGGCCCGCACTGGTGCGCAGTGCGATTGGACAGGAAGTTTCGCACGAAGAATTAGGGGGCGCGGCAATGCACGCTCAGGTGAGCGGCACCATCGATTATCGTGATGTGACCGACGAAGCCTGCTTGGAACGCCTGCGCCGTTTGGCGGCAGCGGTACGGCCGGACGATCCAAAATCGATACCGCCGTTTCGGCGCGATGAAGAACAAGCTCCCGTACTTGGGAGGGCCGAGATTCTTCGAATTTTATCGGAGCGTGTCCACGGCGAATACGAAGTGCGCGATATTCTGGAATGTTTGCTCGATGCCAACAGCTTCGATGAATTCAAACCAGAGTATGGCCAAACCGTTGTTTGCGGCACAGCTCGATTGGGCGGTTTCACAGTGGGCGTCGTAGCGAATCAACATCATCGAGTACGTCCCGCCGATGGCCCGTACCAGTTCGGTGGTGTCCTGTACGTTGATAGCGCCGAAAAGGCCGCGCGGTTTGTGATGAATTGCAATCAAGATTGGCTGCCGATTTTGTTTCTGCAAGATGTCAACGGATTTATGGTTGGGCGTGACGCAGAACGCTCCGGGATCATTAAGGCCGGTGCCAAATTGGTAAGCGCCATCAGCAATAGTCGGGTGCCGAAAGTCACTCTTATTACCGGCGGTTCCTATGGAGCGGGCAACTATGCACTCTGTGGAAAGGCGTTCGATCCACGATTCATTTTCGCGTGGCCGACTGCCCAGGTAGCAGTCATGGGAGCCGAACAGGCGTCGGACACGTTGTTGCAGGTAGCGGTGAAAAGTCTGCGACGTGAAGGCAGCGATGTGGACGCCGCCGAATTAGAGCAACTTCGCGACACCGTGAAGTCCGATTACCTGCGCCAGACGGATGTCCGTTACGCCGCCGCACGCGGCTGGATCGATGCCATTTTGGATCCCGCGGTTACCCGTGAAGCATTAATCTTCGCCCTAGAATGTGCAACTCGGTACGTCGAGCCAGAGCCATTCCGTCTGGGCGTGTTTCAGGTGTAAGGGCGGCACAAACAAATAGCGAAAATTTAATTCACAGCCAGCGCCCAGAATTGACATGACAATCAAAATCGCTAACGGCGCTGGATTTCTCGGAGATAATTTGGATGCGCCGCGGCTGTTGGTGGAAGGTGCGTGTGTCGATTATCTCACGCTGGAATACTTGGCCGAATTGACAATGTCAATTTTGGCTCGACAGCGCGAGAAAAATTCCGCAATGGGCTACGCGACCGATTTTCTAGATGTACTGAAAAGTTTGTTGCCCGCACTAAAAACACAACGACAATTGAAAATTGTCACCAATGCTGGTGGTGTGAATCCGCTGGCATGTGCTGCGGCAGTTGGAGCCATTCTGACCACCGCCGAATTAGGCGAAACCGCCATCGGCGTTGTGATCGGTGACGATTTACTGCCGCGCCTGGAAAAACTTCAGGCCGCCGGCTGCAAATTCGAGAATCTCGACACTCACCAACCTCTTTCCGAATTACGTCAACCGATTGTAAGCGCCAATGCCTATTTAGGCGCGCACTCAATTGTCAACGCCTTGGCCGATGGGGCAAGGATTGTCATCACTGGCCGGGTGGCAGATGCATCGCTGACGGTTGGCCCGGCGATGCACGAATTGGACCACGAGTGGGAGAATTGGAATTTCTTAGCCGGCGTTAGTGTCGCGGGGCATTTAATCGAATGCGGCGCACAAGTTACTGGCGGCCTATACCGACACTGGCAAAATCTGGATTTGGCCAATGCCGGTTACCCCATCGCCGAAATCAACGCCGACGGATCGTGCATCATTACCAAGCCCAATAGCACCGGTGGGACAGTGAATAGGCACACGGTAATCGAGCAACTTGTTTATGAAATCGGCGATCCTACCCACTATTTAACGCCTGATGTCGATGTCGATTTTACGACGGTGGAAGTTGAAGAAATTGGAACCGATCGGGTATTGGTTCGTGGCGCCACGGGTAGGCCGGCTCCGGAAAATTACAAAGTTTCGCTAGCCTATTCAAATGGATTTATGGCCAGCGGCCAGTTGCTCATTTACGGTGAAGATTGCGTGAAGAAGGCCCAGGCCTGCGGCGAGTTGATTTTGCAGCGAGTGGAACGTGCCGGCTTCAAGTTGGAGCGGACATTGATTGAATGTTTGGGCGATAATCATATCGACGCCAAACAGGTTGTGTTACGCGTCTCAGCACACGATTCTCGTCAGAAAGCCGTGGAACGATTTACGAAAGAATTTGCTCCACTTATCACTAGCGGGCCCCCTGGCATCGCCGGTTATGCCACGGGCCGTCCACAGGTGCGGCCAGTATTCGCTTATTGGCCTACGCTGATGCCAAAAAAATTCGTTAAACCGTCGATTTCGGTCAAAACTGCGAAGCAGTGGATTTAATTTCCGTCAACGTGAAGATCTACCATGCCGTCGATTCCGCTTAGTAAAATTGCACATGCTCGCAGTGGGGACAAAGGAAATCATGCCAACATTGGTGTGATTGCTTACACGCCAACAGGTTTTCAGTTTTTGCAATCGGAATTAACTGCCGAACGTGTAGCCGATTTCTTTGCTAGCCTGAAACCAAGTCAAGTCAATCGATTTGAACTGCCCAAGCTCGGCGCACTCAATTTTTTACTACTTCATGCGTTAGCCGGCGGGGCCAGCCAATCGTTGCGAATTGACACGCAAGGCAAACTATTAAGTATGGCTATTCTTGATTTGCCGCTTCCCGCTCCATCAGAAACAGATTTGAAAAAAATGTTGCGGATCTAATATCCATAACTGCAGAATTCTATGAACAACGGCGCACCACTAGTAAAAATTCACATTCACGAACATACCGGCACATTGATTTTGAATCGGCCCGACAAACGCAACGCTTTAACGCGCGGACTGATCGCCGAATTGACGCAAGCCTTGGACGATTTGCGTCGGGAGCGACGAGTGCGAACCGTTGTCATTGCCGGCAGCGGTTCGGCCTTTTGTGCCGGAATGGATTTGAATGAAATGCAGCAGACTGCTGCCGCGAGCAACTCCCAAGAATTGTGGTATGACGATGCTACCGCTTATCGCGATTTGCTGGAAGCCATTTTGCAATTGCCCAAGCCGATAATTGCCGCAGTCGGCGGTCCAGCGGTAGCAGGGGGCGCCGGCCTGGCGTTGGCCTGTGATATTGTGTTGGCCGCCCCGGAAGCCAAATTCGGTTTGCCCGAACCCAAGCGCGGCATTGTGGCCGGGTTGGTCGCGCCACTGTTGGTTTTTCGCTTGGGCGCAGGCCGCGCCGCTTATTTGCTTTTAAGCGCCCAATTAATTCCGGCGGAAGAAGCCTTCCGAATGGGTATTTACCACGAACTTATTCCAGGGGAAAAGCTTTGGCCTCGGGCCCATCAATTAGCCGGCGAAATTGCTGACTGCGCGCCCGAAGCCATGCTGTTGACCAAGCGGATGCTCAATGAAACCATCGGCGAGAATTTGAACACACTGCTAACTGCGGGCGCAGCGGTCAGTGCTACGGCACGCACGACGGAAGCGGCTGCAGAAGGACTGGCGGCGTTCATCGAAAAGCGCGAACCAAAATTTCTGTAATTGCCGGTTGAGACAAGTTATGGTATCGCGACCACTTCAGCAGTAGAACTATTGGATGCCAGAAACAACGACTGTTGCATCCGCTGGCATGTGCCGGAACGATTATCTCGAGGCGGCGTTCGTCCAGTTCGACGGGGTTTTTTACGACCACGGCTGTCTATCCGCAATAGAGGAGTGCGTGACAAGGATGCGGACTGGAGGGTTCGGGGGAAGTCGAACGCAGCTAATTCTTCGGCAGTCATCGAAATGCCATAGCGAGCCAAAACCTGTGGCAATAATTGACCGATCGGTTGGGTGGAAACTCTTGCCGCAGGTTTGCTGGTGGAACGAAGGGGGGCAATCATGGCTTACTCTCTCTGGCAAATCACAATTTACTGATTATCTGTACACTGTTGATTATATGCCGGATATGAACGTGTGTCCAGTATTGCTAAACGCTCCGTGAATCTTCTCAAGCCGTGACTCGTCCTATTGATTACCCAGGTGCTAGCACAACCTGCCCTGCCACAGTTCGCGAAGTGTGCTAAAACAGAACGGCGGTTGCGCTGCCGTGTGCGCGGCATTCAACAATCCTTAGTAGTTCTCGAAGCTCTCGGCATGATTGAAAGCACAGCCCGTCCCAGCACGACTCCCGCTGAACTGGCCACCGTGGCTTTGAATGCCCTAGTGGAACGGGCCGACGCCCTGTTGGCCGCCTGGCAAGGAACCGACTTGCCTCCCGATTTGTCGCAATTCCTTCCCGCCGAACCTCCCGCCTTGCGGAGTTTGACACTGATCGAATTGATCAAAATCGATCTCGAGTATCGTTGGCAACATCATGAGCTTCCCAAGCAAGTGGAGGAATATGTCGCGGAGTTTCCCGAATTGATTCGCGATGGGGATATTCCCTCCGAATTGATTTGCGAGGAATACCACGTTCGGTGGCAAACCGACAATCCTCCCAAATTGGAAGATTATTTCGCACGCTTCCCGCAACAAGCTGAACGCTTGCGCCGAATGATCGGATTGGATCCCAATCGCACATCTAGCACCGCCTTGGCGCGCGGAGCGCGCGAATTGGAACTTGATGCCGGCCAGCAAATTGATGATTTTGATTTGCTGGTGCGGTTGGGCAAAGGCTCGTTCGGATCGGTATTTTTGGCGCGGCAACGATCCATGCAGCGGCTGGTGGCGCTAAAAATTTCTCGCAACAAAGGGGCCGAGCCGCAAACGTTGGCACAGCTCGATCACCCACACATTGTCCGCGTGTATGATCAGCGCGTGTTGCCCGACAATCGCTTGCAGTTGATGTACATGCAGCACATTCCCGGTGGCACCCTGCAAGATGTACTGGAGCAGGCTCGGCAACAAGCGCCGGCGCTGCGGAACGGCAAAACCGTGGTGCAATCGATAGATCTGGCTTTGGAGCGTCATGGCGAGGCGCCGCCGGCCGAATCGAGCGCACGCCGACGCTTGGCAGCGTATTCCTGGCCCGAAGCCGTTTGTTGGTTAGGTGCACGTTTGGCAGCGGCATTAGATTATGCTCATCAACGGGGTGTACTGCATCGCGATGTCAAGCCGGCGAATGTGTTACTGGCCGCCAACGGTTCTCCTAAGCTGGTCGATTTCAATGTCAGCTTCAGCTCCAAACTGGAAGGGGCCACTCCGGCGGCATTTTTCGGCGGCTCGTTGGCCTACATGTCGCCCGAGCAAATCGAAGCCTACAATCCTGATCACGACCGCCAACCTGACGAGTTAGATGGTCGCAGCGATGTTTATTCATTGGGAATCGTGTTGTGGGAAATGCTTACCGGAAGTCGACCGTTTGTCGAAGACAACTTGGACGATTGCATTGGCAACACGCACAAGCTCCTCACCCGGTTGGCCCAGCGCCGCCGGGCCGGGTTATCGTCGCACGCATTGGCCAACTTGCCTCCGGACTTACCCAATGGCTTGCAGCCGCTGTTGGTGTCGTGCTTATCGCCAAACCGTGAAGACCGGCCGGCCACCGCAGGCCTGCTGCAGCGGCAATTGGAATTGTGCCTGAAGCCGAAAGTGCAACGGCTGCTGCGCCCCACCCCCGGTTCCTTGCGCCAACGCTTGCGGCGCTGGCCATTTTGGTTTTTTGTGTGCGTCGGGCTCATGCCCAGTGTCTTTTTCAGCGTGATGAACTTGCAATTCAATTCCAAAGAGTTCATTCCGCCTGCAGATTCCCCGGTGAACACCGCCATCCACGATTTCTTTTGGCACGTCGAGGTGCCGGTGGTGAACGCGGTTGCATTTCCCATTGCAATTCTCCTGGTTTTCTTTTTTGCGTGGCCCGTGCTCACCGCCGTGGGTCGGGTGGGCTCCGGAAGCTCGATGCCGTCCGATGAACTAAGTCGCCTGCGCCGCCGATCGCTCTGGATCGGCGATGGCGCCGCTTGGGTCGGAATGGCGCTGTGGGTAACTTCGGGAATTGTGTTTCCGCTGTGGCAACATTTATATTTCGGTGAAATTCCGGGCGTCGGCCTGGTCCAATATCGAAATTTCTTGGCTTCGCAAATCGTCTGCGGTTGGATCTCTTCCACGCTCACGTTTTTCTTGCTCACGTTCATGTTTGTGCGTGCCTTTTATCCGGTGCTGGTGCGCCCGGAACAATCCCATCCCGATGAAGTAAACAATCTGAACAGCAATGGCCGTCGCTGCGGTTGGGCGTTGTATTTAACTTTGATGGCGCCGTTTTTTGCCGTCGGGCTACTGGCGGTCTCGGGCTTGAAGGAAGAGTCCCAAAAAATTTGGATGGGCTGCCTGGCGCTGATTGGCCTGTTGGACACCATCCTGTCGTTCAAGCTGCTGCAATCCATCCGCACCGATTTGGACGACCTGTCCGTCGCCGTCGATCCCAGTCTGGATGCCACCTCGGTTAGCACCGATACCGTCGATACCTTGTGGTCCGGCACCCGGTAAGCAACAAAATCGTTGCCTTCTCGCGAGCCAAAGCGGTACAATACGGGCGGCCTTCTGTGGGCTAAAGGCCGGGTGCTAAGGATAACGCTGCGATGAAATCGATTCTTCCTGCGTGCGTGCTGCGTCGAACGCTGGGTCTCGTGGCCGGCTTGGCGATTCTGCATTTGTGGACCGGCGAAGCGGCGGCCCAAACGGTGCAATTGCCGTCGTTCCATTATTTCGCCGTGGACACCACAGTGCTGGTGCCCGATGGGGGCGATGCCTTTTTGGGGGGCGCAAGCAGTTCCAGTTTTGGCCGCAGCGAGCGTGGCATTCCAGGTTTTTCCGGCCCGCCGTTTGTTAACACCGCCATTGGCACAACGACCGGGGCCAGCAATGTCAGTGTGAGTGCCCAAATTCACGATTTCGGGGCCATGGAAGATGCGCTCATTGGCCCGCCCTCGTTTCAAACCGATGTTTCCGCCTGGCATCTGTCGGCTTCGCAACAAGCGGCGATCGCCGTCCCCAATCCAGCACTCCAAAGCGTGGCTGCCTTGAAGGCGGAACAAGCAGCCGAAAATGTCGCGGCCGATGAACAGGCGGCCGCGGCCCTGGCGCGGGGCCGCCAATGGGTGGCCCAGCATAAATTGGGCGTGGCGAAAATCTATTTCCAAAACGCTGCCAAACAAGCCAGCCCCGCCGGCGAAGTTCGCCAGCAAGCCCTGGCCGCACTGACGGCAATCGAGCAATCCCAGGCCGCAGGCAAAGTCGCCGGACAGTAGCGGACTGTGTTTTGTGCGGAATTTTTTTTCACGGACAAAACAGAACGATTTGTCCGCTCCCCTTTGCCGCCGCAGCGCATTTTCTCGAGCGCTGTTTAATTCCTGACCGGCGAAATGGAGCGAATATTGGTTCATCGTGGCTGGAATTTGGTGAGTGGTGGTCAGGTGGCTTGTGGTCTGGTGATTAGTGGCTAGGGATTAGTGAGCCGCGACCGTGAGGGAGCGGTTGATATGGTTCGGATGGCCTGGAGGTCTGGTATCGAGTAGTTCGTCGTTAGTGGTTAGGAGCTGGGGCTAGTGGCTGGTGTTTAGTGGCTAGTGGTCAGTGGCTAAAGTGACCAGGCACTACTCACTAGCCCCTAGTACGCAGCATACATGTACATCCGATCAGTATAGCATCGCCCCAGAAAAAATCGAGCGAACTTTTGGGCCAGTGGAGAAGCCTGCCTCGCGCCTTCAAAAGAGCGCAATAAAAAAGCCGCCCTGCGGTTAGGCATTGCGGCTGGTCATATAGAGCGCGGGGCCCGGGCCCGGCGGAAAGATGTGAGTGTAACTGATCCCGGGCTGCGAGCAATTCGCAACGACAGCACCGGCTTAGCCTTTGACGACGTGCATGTGTTTTTTTGCTCCACTTTATGGACAAAGAGACCTTCACTGCGTGCGGCCCCTCTTATCGTTGCCTTTAGCCCCATTTTCAGAAGACACCTAGTTTTACGGTGAGCGGCCAAAAAATCCAGAAAAACTTTTTGTCTGTTAGGTGCGCGCAAGAAAAGAATGAGCAAATTCAAAAAAATGCACTATCGCTCGGGAGAAAGTGGCAATGCAGTTCTAACCATGGAGCCGAATTTCGCGCGAACGAGGGCCATCTAAAATCAGCGCAACTGGTTTATCAATAAAGGTTTAATGCAATTCAAAGATGGGAGTTGACGACTCGAGGAATCGGAGTAAGATGTCGCCTTCGCACTGTATGTTGTGGCCGCAAGGGCATTCACCACAATATATGGGTGTTATCGACTCTGCCAGCACTACCACCCAATAGGGTTATTTTTCTCGGGTTTTCTCGCGAAACGCCCCTAAAATTAAGCAGCGAGCATGTCGAACATAAGTTATAGTGGCATAGTGTATGGAAGTACACTTTGCTAGGTACGGATGCCCCGGTTGTTCGCATACAGAAGGAGCTGAATCATGGCGCAAGCCGATCTCGCTTTATCGACCAAGCCCATCCCCAAGCGTAGCCAGAAAATGGGAAATTCAAAACGAAATGCCGGGCGGTTACGTGCCGGCGGCCTAGCCATCGATTCGCTCTTTTGCCCTGCTTCAGCAGTCGATCCGTTCGAAACAGTCGAGTGGGATTTGCGCACCGCCGCCATCAAAGGCGAGGGCGGCGAAGTGCTGTTCGAGCAAAAAAACTGCGAAGTGCCGAAGTTTTGGAGCCAGCTTTCCACGAATGTGGTTGTGAGCAAGTACTTCTATGGCGAAAACGGCACCCCGGAACGTGAAAGCAGCGTGCGGCAATTAATTCATCGTGTGAGCCGCACGATTGCTGATTGGGGACTGGCCGACGGTTACTTCGCCAGTGCTGCCGACGGCGAACAATTTTACCGCGAGCTTACCTGGCTGTGTTTACATCAGCATGGAGCATTTAACTCGCCTGTGTGGTTCAACGTGGGCTTGTTTCATCAGTACGGCGTCAAGGGTGCGCAATGCAACTGGCACTGGGATGCCGAAAGCAGTGATGTGAAGCAGCCAGAAAATCCTTACGAATATCCGCAAGGCTCGGCCTGCTTCATTCAAAGCGTGAACGATAACATGGAAGACATTATGGAGCTGGCTCGTAGCGAAGCGATGTTGTTCAAGTTTGGCTCCGGTACCGGCACTGATCTTTCCACGCTTCGTTCTCACCGTGAAAAGCTCTCTGGTGGTGGCCGCCCCAGCGGCCCTCTTTCGTTCATGCGCGTGTACGATCAAATTGCCGCGGTGGTAAAGAGCGGCGGCAAAACGCGCCGTGCGGCAAAAATGCAATCGCTGAAAGTGGAGCATCCTGACGTAATGGAGTTCATTGAATGCAAGGCCAAGGAAGAAAACAAGGCTCGCGTATTGATCGAAAAGGGCGGGTACGAATCGAACTTCAACGGCGAGGCGTACAGTTCCATCCTGTTCCAAAACGCCAATTTGTCAGTCCGCGTGAGTGATGCATTCATGCAGGCTGTAGAAAAAGATCAACCCTGGACCACACGCTGGGTGACGGATGCCAAGCGCGAAGGTCCAACGCTGCAAGCCCGCGAGATAATGCAACGTATGGCTGAGTGCGCCTGGCAATGCGGCGACCCCGGCGTGCAATACGACACGACGATTAACCGTTGGAACACCTGCCCGGAAAGCGGCCGCATTAACGCCAGCAATCCGTGCAGCGAGTACATGTTTCTGGACGATACTGCCTGCAATCTGGCAAGCATCAATTTAATGAAGTTTCGCCGGGAAGATGGCACGTTCGACGTGGAACGGTTTCAGGTTGCTTGCCGCATCTTCTTCATCGCGCAGGAAATTTTGGTCGATCACGCTAGTTACCCGACGAAAAAAATCGCGGCCAACAGCCATTGCTTCCGTCCGCTGGGCTTGGGTTACTCCAATCTCGGCAGCCTGCTGATGGCTGGCGGTGTGCCGTATGATAGCGATGCGGCTCGTGGTCTGTGCGGCGCCATCACGGCGCTGTTGCATGGGACCGCCAATCTCACGAGTGTGGAATTGGCCGCAGCCGTGGGACCCTTTGAAGCATTTGAGCAAAACCGCGAGCCAATGCTTGAGGTGATGCAAATGCATCGCGATGCCGTGGAGCAAATTAATTCCGCGTGCCCCGGCTATTTGAAAGACGCCGCGCAAGGTCTGTGGGATCAGGTGCTCGATGAAGGGCATCGCTTCGGTTTCCGCAATGCTCAAGCGACGGTATTGGCCCCTACAGGAACAATCAGCTTCCTAATGGATTGCGACACGACTGGCATCGAGCCCGATATTGCGCTCGTGAAGTACAAACAACTTGCCGGCGGCGGCATGTTAAAAATCGTCAACAACACGGTTCCCTCGGCGTTGAAAACGTTGGGCTACGATCAACCAAAAATCGAATCGATTTTGGCGTACATCGAGAAAAACGACATGATCGAAGGCGCCAACGACCTGCAGCCTGAGCATCTGGCCGTATTCGATTGTGCCTTTAAGCCGATGCGAGGTCAGCGCTCCATCGCCTGGCATGCTCATGTGACTACGATGGCTGCCGCGCAGCCGTTCCTCTCCGGCGCAATTAGCAAAACGGTGAACATGCCGCGGGAGACTACCCCGGCCGATATTGCCAACGCCTACATGGAAGGTTGGCGCCTAGGTTTAAAAGCGCTGGCGATTTACCGCGATGGTTCCAAAGAAAGTCAGCCGCTAAACACCGGCACCGAAAGCGACAAAGCGGCGGCAAAGGTCGTTGCAGCCCCGCGCCGCGAACGGTTGCCCGATACGCGAGATTCCGTCACACATAAATTCAGCATCGTCGGGCACGAAGGTTATTTAACCGTTGGGTTATACGATCGTGTCGACAAAAACAATCTGAATGAAATTCGACGACCCGGCGAATTGTTTATCAACATGGCCAAGGAAGGCAGCACCATCGGTGGTTTGATGGACGCTTTCGGCACCGCCGTTTCGATGAGTCTCCAATACGGTGTGCCGTTGGAGGTCCTGGTCAACAAGTTCTCGCACATGCGGTTTGAACCAATGGGGCAAACGAAGAACCCAGAAGTTCGCATTGCCAAAAGCGTTGTTGATTACATTTTCCGCTGGATGGGAAATGAGTTTTTGCGAGGCTACAAAGAAGCAGCCAGTAAAGGCTTGCACAATGACGAGCCGGCGCCGCTTACCAACGCCGTTGATCTGCCGGGACCGGCGGTGAAGAATCAAGGGTCCGCGGTCAAAGGCCAGGAGTCAGCGCAAAAGCCTGCCAGTGGCGCCCGTGCTCCGGAGGCCGCAAGCGCCGGCAATCAAACGTCGACGACCAAGCCAATTGTCACCAAACAGGTGACAAACGGCGCACACAACGGAAGCAACGGTCACGGCAAAGCAGCGAGTATCGTGGCTGACAATGCTGCCTTGTTGCACCGGTCTGGAGCCGTCATGCACATCGACCAAAATGCTGGGGCGATGGCCCGCGAAGAGCAGTTCGCCAGTTTCCAACTGGATGCGCCCAGTTGCGACAACTGCGGTAATATTACTGTCCGCAACGGCAACTGCTATTTGTGCCACAACTGCGGCAATTCAATGGGCTGTTCATAAAAAGCAGAAAATAGAAGGCAAAAGGCTGAATTTCCGAAAGGCCTATTTTGTTTTGCCACCCGCTTTATGTGTTGAAAATACGGGTTGCTCGAAATGGATTTGGGGGCTGGACGCCCACGAGCAACCTTTTATTTGAATCGTTCGTGTTCGTGGCTTGATAAATTGATTTTCATTGTCGCGGGCGCCGTCCACAAAGCATCATCGTGGCCGACGACGCCCGCTTTTCGTGTGCAGCTTTAACCGAGAGTGCTATTCGCCAGCGAGCGTCGCAATTTTCTCAACTGCTGCAGCATGGCCGCTGACCGGCGCTTGGCAGGCGAAGTTTTCGCAAATGAACAGCGTGGGTTCGGATGAAAGCGGCGCTTTGCCGGCGAACAGCGGGTCGAGCGCAATTGAATGCGGTTGGGAAGATTCAGCGGTTGGCGACCGCAGGGCGACGATCTTGTTGGGAATGAATCGGCGGTGTAATTCGAGCAGGATGGCGGAAGTGTCAGAATTGGCTTTGTTGCCCACAAGCACAATTTCCGGTGTCGGCCCCAGGAGCATATCTATCGCCAGCAGCATTTGCCCCGCAACGGTTGGCGCCCGCTCTAACAAACCGATAGCCATTCTCAAAGTTCTTTCGGCGGCCTCCAGATAATTTGCCCTGCCGGTGAGTTTGCCCAGTCGCACAAGCACTGTGGCCATCAGCGCATTGCCGCTGGGAACGGAACTATCTTGAATATCCTTGTGTCGGGCGATAAGTTGCTCGTGATCGTCGGCAGTATAAAAAAAACCGCCTGCTTCACCGTCGGCAAAGTGTGTCAGCACGATCTCAGCTAACCGAACTGCTTCGTCAATGTATCGTTCGTTGAACGTGGCTTCATACAAACTTACCAGCGCATTGGCCAGCGCCGCGTAATCGTCGAGATAAGCATCATACTTTGCTTTTCCGGCCCGCCAGGTGTGTAGCAAGCGTCCGTCAGATCGGCGCATGTCGTGCAGAATGAAATTTGCTGCGTTGACAGCCGCCGCAATGTAGCGCGGTTCACTCAGGGCCACCGCTGCACGCGATAATGCATCGATCATCAGCCCATTCCAGGCGACGAGCACTTTATCGTCTCGTCCTGGCCGCACTCGGCGGCCGCGCACTTCCAATAGTTTCTGCCGGCTCGCGGCCAGTACAGCTCGGAGTTCAGCTGGATCACGCTGCTTGATTTTGGCGCACACTTCAAGCGGCTTTGGCAAATTTAAGATGCTTTGCTCTTCGAAGTTGCCCGCTTCGCTTACATCGTAAACATAGCAAAAAACTTCCGCGGTTTTCGTTCCTAGCACGGTCGCAATTTCCTGCGGTGTCCAAACGTAGAATTTTCCTTCCGCGCCTTCACTGTCGGCGTCTTCGGTGCTATAAAAGCCGCCCGCCGGATCTGTCAAATCTCGCAGTAAGTAATCGCACGTTTCCCTCGCCACCCTGGCGTATTCGGCGTTATGGGTAGCAAGAAATCCTTCCGTATAGGCGGTTGTCAACAGCGCATTGTCATACAGCATTTTTTCGAAGTGCGGCACCAACCAATGTTCGTCGACTGAGTAGCGATGAAACCCGCCGCCCAGGTGATCGTAAATTCCTCCTGCGGCCATCTTATCAAGCGTGGTGGTTACCATGCCCAACAAGCCGGGCCGGCGATGGCGCTTCCACAACCGCAACAGCACTTGCAAATCCATCGGGTGCGGAAATTTCGGCGCGCCGCCAAAACCACCATGGTGGAAGTCGAAACTGCGTTCCAAGGCCGCGCCAGCGACGTCGATTAGTTTTTGCGACAGCTCTCCTGCAGCTGTCGGCAGCGCCGCCAATTGTGAAATGTGCCCGGTCAATTCCGCCGCTTGTTCAATGGCTTGTTGCCGCCGCTCCTGCCAAGCATTGGCCACGGCCAGCAGCACTTGATCGAATCCCGGCATGCCCATTCTCGCGGTCGGCGGCCAATAAGTTCCGCCATAAAACGGCTGCAAATCGGGCGTGAGAAACACAGACATGGGCCAGCCGCCGCGGCCCGTGAGCAATTGCACGGCATTCATGTAAATATGATCCAAGTCGGGGCGTTCCTCGCGATCGACCTTGATGCACACGAAGTTTTCGTTCATGAGCCGTGCAATGTCTGGATTTTCAAAACTTTCGTGCTCCATGACGTGGCACCAGTGGCAGGCGGAATAGCCGATCGACAAAAAAATCGGCTTTTGCTCGGCCTTTGCGCGCTGCAGCGATTCTGGCCCCCAGGGATACCAATCGACCGGGTTGTTCTGGTGCTGCAACAGATAGGGTGACGATTCGTCGGCAAGCCGGTTCATGCTTCAATAAAGCTACGACCCTTGGTCGCGCTAGTGGAGAATGCGGGGAATTCGATCATAGGATTTCGCGCTTTCGCGCGACCAGCGAGTGCACCGCATGCGGAATTCAATGAAAGGCTTGGTCGGGTCCCGGAAATTTGCCACTGCGAACGTCTTCTCGGAAATGGCCCACCGCGTTGGCGATGGTGGTTTTCAAATCCGCATAGGCTTTCACAAATTTTGGTACATAGCCGCTGGTAATGCCCAGGAGGTCATTTACAACTAGTACCTGCCCGTCGCAATCGACGCCGGCGCCGATGCCGATGGTCGGAATCGTGAGCGTCTTAGTGATCTTCGCCGCAATCTCGGCCGGAATGCACTCCAGCACAATCGCAAAAGCGCCCGATTCCTGAGCCGCCCGGGCATCGTTCAGCAAACGAGCTTCGTCACGCTGCACTTTGTAACCGCCTAGCACGTGCACGCTTTGCGGTCGCAAGCCCACATGGGCCATCACTGGAATGCCGGCCGAGACCAGGCCGCGGATCACATCGGCCTGATCGGCCCCCCCTTCCAACTTCACCGCCTGGCAACGCGTTTCTTTGAGAATACGGCCGGCGTTTTCGATCGCTTTGGGCACGCCTAAATGATAACTGGGAAACGGCATGTCGACGATCAACAGCGCATGCTGCACAGCACGGCCGACCATCTCGGCATGATAAATCATTTCGTCCAGTGTGACAGGCAAAGTGTTGGGGTGTCCTTGCACAACCATCGACATACTATCGCCAACCAAAATGCCTTCGATGCCGGTGGCGTCCAGCAGGGCCGCCATGGTGTAGTCGTAGGCTGTAAGAACTGTGATTTTGTGACCGGCCGATTTGAGGGCCGCAAACCGCGGCACCGTCATTCGCTGGGTATCGGGTTTATCCATCGTGATATTTCCGCAAGCGCAGAGCCGTCAAGCGATTAAAACTGCTAAGGAAAATTCCGCACAGGGAACAACCAAAATGCAATTGTTACTCGTGCACTGCGGGCTGGCAAATGGAAGAGGGTCAGTCCGCGAAAATCAGGCAGAGTGGACCCAATCAAAACCGAGCGGCAACGGACACGTCGGCCGTTCACTTTCCATCGTTTACATGGTAGACTTTTCCCCTTGTGAAGTGAATGCTGTCGAAAGCATGACCATCGGATGCCGGAGTGGCGGAATGGCAGACGCGCTGGACTCAAAATCCAGTGGCCGCAAGGCCGTGTCGGTTCAAGTCCGACCTTCGGTACTTTTAACCCAGTAAGGACTTATGGCTTTCACAATCTGAATGCAAGATTGCGAAAGAGTCCTTACTGGGAAGAAATTGGGAAGAATGTGGCGCTTGTAGGGCGTTTGTATCGCTTGCGCTTGCCGCAATCCGAAAGGATGCTGCAAGGATGGCGACTCTCGAAAAACGCTCCGGCAAGTATCGTGTCATCTTCTACTTCGGCAGGGAGCGCTTCGCCCGTTCCCTGAAGACGAACAACCAGCGTGAGGCGCTCGCCTCGCTGGCGCGACTGGACGACAATTTGCGTCGAGTTGAGTTGGGACTTCTAACGCCTCCCGACGATGTCGATTTGGTGAGCTTTCTGTTGTCGGATGGCCGAGTGCAAGGCAAGCCATCAATGGCGCCGATTCGCACACTCGGTGCGCTTTTCAAGAACTACTTTGCTTCGATTCCCGTCGCAGCACTAGAGCAAACTACCCGTGACGGGATGGAGATTCATGTCAACCATCTGAAGCGCATTCTGGGAAGTCACTGTTCGATTCCAGAACTCGAAGGCGCAGATTTGCAGCGGTACATCGAGCAGCGTTCGCGGGGAAAGGGCATTCACGGTCGGAAACTCAGTGCTGCCACTATCAAAAAAGAACTGGTGACTTTGCGAACGGTTTGGAACTGGTCGTTCCACATGGGCGTCGTGAAACGCCCGTATCCTAATCGGGGATTGCTGTTTCCCAAAATGACAGAGAAGCCACCCTTTCAGACCTTTGCCGAAGTCTCCCGACGCGTGGATAAGGGCGGGCTCACTCCAGCGGAAGAAGCAGATCTGTGGGATTGCGTATTCCTGACACTCCCCGACATCACCGAACTCTTGGAATATGTTCGAGTCAAGGCGGTGCAGCCGTTTATCTATCCCATGTTCGTCTTCGCTGCTCACACCGGCGCCCGGCGCAGTGAAATGATTCGCTCCTTACTTACTGACCTCGATTTTCAATCGCAATCGGCAATTATCCACGAAAGAAAACGCAAAAAAGGCAAGCTCAGCACACGGCGCGTACCACTCTCGCCGCTGTTGATCGACGTTCTGAAAGGTTGGCTGTCTCATCATCCCGGTGGTCTGTATACCTTTTCACAGCAACTCGAAGTGGAGCGCAGCAAGAAAACCCGGACTGAGTTCGGTTTGCTAACCCGCGATGAATCGCACGATCACTTCAAGCGGACACTGGCCAACTCGAAATGGTCGCGACTGCGGGGATGGCACGTTCTGCGTCACTCATTCTGTTCCAACTGCGCGGCTCGCGGCGTCGACCAACGATTGATCAACGCCTGGGTCGGCCACCAGTCAGAAGAAATGGTGGACCGTTATCGTCATTTAATTCCCAATCAGCAGCAGGAAGCGATTCGATCGGTGTTCGCGTAAGGTTGCAGCGCTGCTGTACTCTTGCTGCGCATCTCAGCACGTCGCGCTTGAATGGGACTTGTATCGCTGGCCTATCGTCATCGACTGTTTAGCATTCAGACCGTGACGAACGTTTAGCAAAAATCGCTCGTGCCCACAGGTGTTCCGATGCAAAGCGACTTGCCTCCTTTCTACTTCGTGTGCGGCTGCTGCAACGCCAAGTGGTTTTATCCAGAGCCGGTTGTCAAATGTAGCCGTTGTGGTCGAACTTGCGAATCGCAGGAACGGATTGTCCCTCCTTGGCAGCAAAACGGCCGGACCACGCAAACCGAATTGGCGGCAGTAACCGCAATCCAAGAGAATGCATGTCAATTGTCCGATCATCACGAACAACTGGATGCACTTCGTGAGGAAGAATACCGCCGGGCCTATCGCGAGCAATTGCGCCGCATGGCTTGCCCTGGCTGTGGCGATGGAGAACCAATCTTCTGACTGGCTATAAAACGATAGCGGCCAAGAGCAGAACCGTAATCTGCCCGTGGCCGCTATGCTGCTGTTGGCGACTTCCACTTAACCAGCCTGCTTTTTCGCGACGCGCCTGGGGCCACCGATTCGGCTTTCCGGCTTGAGTGTCATCAAGCCTTCATTTTGAATCCGCACCAGTTCGTCGTGCGAAATCCGCCACTCCTCGTCCAGTCCGCGACCGAAGTCAGCTTTCTCAGCACGAATGCGGCCCATGCGACACCATTCCCGCACCGTATAGGGACGTTTGCCCAACACTTTCGCGGCCTCTTTGGTGCTGTAGTATTCTTTGACCAATTGCTGCGACAGCACTTGCTTGGCGAGCGTATCGAGCATCGCATGAATTCGCTGGAGCTGCTCTGCCAGCGGTACAAGTGATTCGATGAGCATCGCCTGAATTGACTCTTTACTGCTAGAACGCTTGCTCCCTCGCAACGTTGAGCGGCTTACTTCGGGAGCACGGGCGCCTTCCTCTTCCTCTAGGAACGTCGTTTGCCGAAGGTCCATCTTCGGTTCCCTGTTGTCGGCGGGCATCAGCATACGCAC
>DASRSD010000052.1 GCA_035656635.1 Pirellulales bacterium | reverse complement strand
GTTACGGTGAACGGCAGTCAGCAGCACATTTTGGCGCAATTGATGGCCGTGATCGAGGATCGAAAAATCAATCCGCCGGCCAAATCATATACCACTACTTTATTTGCCGGCGGCGTGGTGAAAATCGGTGAAAAAATCATCGAAGAAGCCGCCGAAGTTGTCGAGGCGGCCGGCGAGCCCGGTGATGAAGGACGCGCACATTTGGTCCGCGAGGCGGGCGATCTGCTTTACCATTTATTTGTTATTCTGGGCCATCGCGAGGTAAAACTGGCGGAAGTCGAGGCCGAAATTGCCAAGCGTTTCGGCATCAGTGGATTGGACGAAAAGGCAAGCCGCAAATTGCAGTAATAGATTCTCATGGAAAACCTACGCATTGGCATTCCCAGCAAAGGCCGTTTAGCCGAAGTGGCCGAAAGCTTGCTCAAAGAAGCCGGCCTGAGCTTTCGCCGTTCGGAGCGCATGCTATTTGCGCGATGCAAGGAAATTCCGGTCGATATAACTTTTTTGCGGACTGATGATATTTCCATTCTCTGCGCTGAGGGGGCCATCGACATGGGAATTGTCGGCGCAGACCTAGTTGCCGAATCCAACACTGACGTCATCAAGCGACTGGATCTGGGCATCGGAAACTGCCGACTGGCGGTATGCGTCCCGGAAAATAGTTCCGTGAAAACTACTAAAGACCTGCACGGGACCCGAATTGCTACAAGTTTTCCAAACATAACGCGACAATACCTTAAGCAGCATGGGGCCGAGGCGGCACATTTGGTCACATTGACTGGCAGCGTAGAAATTATGATCGCACTGGGGGTCGCCGAAGCAATTGTCGACTTGGTTGAAACCGGCAGCACATTAGCTGCTAATCAATTGAGAATTCTTGACGAAATTGGAAATTATGAGACGGTTCTGATTCAAAATAAACAAAAGCGACATGCAGAATTGGCCGATCGAGTGGTTCGCCGGCTCGAAGGAGTTGTCATTGCCCGTAGCTATTCACTTTTAGAGTACAATGTGCCGCGATCCAAGCTCAAAGAGGCAGAGAAAATTACACCGGGCTTTAATTCTCCGACCGTAAGCGCTTTGGAAGACCCGCAGTGGTGCGCGGTGAAAGTAATGGTCCGGCGCGGCGAGGTGATTGGAATTATGGAACGGCTGGAAGCCATCGGCGCCTCAGCCATTTTAGAAACTCAGATTGCTAATTGCCGGCTGTAGCCTGGCGCAGCAGTCACCTCTGCATGAGAAATTTTTCACCGTGTATGCCTCGCCCACGAAAGATTGTCGCTACAATGCCACTGCTGGATTCCAGCAGCAGCTCATGCGGGTCAACTGCGTCATGCTCTGGCAGCGAGAGAATCGCCAAGTCGGCAAATTTTCCCAGGGTAATCGTGCCTATTTCTTGGTCTCGGCCTAGAGCTCGCGCAGCATTGACTGTAATCATTTGCAGCAAATTTGCTGGGTCGACATGGGGGTGCTTCCCCGCTGCAAATCGCAGCTCTTCCATTATCGATAAATCCGGATTCGACGCCCGGCTGTCGGTTCCCAGCGCCACATTTACTCCAGCGATGAGCATCGTGCTCAGAGGGTAAGCGTCGTGGTTAAAGAATGCATGCGTCCGCGGACAATACACGACCGACATGCGATGCGCATTATTTGCCAAAAATTCGATTTCCTCATCGTCTAAATAATTGCCATGAACGACGAGCGATCGATGCGCCTTCGCCAAAATTTTTAAGTAATCGAAAGGTCTTGACGCGGGCGAAATGATCGTGGGATCCCACGCATTGAATGCCTGGAGCAAGTCGACGAACGCCCCTTTCCCTGTTTTCAGCAGCATCAATTCGTCGCGCGATTCGGCCAAATGAATCGACAGCGAAATTCGCCGCTTTGCCGAAAGAACGGCACACTCCCGAACAATCTCCGGCCGTACGGTGTATGGAGCGTGGGGACTGATTCCGGGCCGTAATACCTCGGACCAATGAATCGGTGACTCTGCCTCGCACGCAACATCGCCAATGGCTTCTGTCACTGCTTGATATCTCTGACGATCCGCGTCATGGCGAAAGCAGATTACTTCACAAAACTCGGTAATCTCCAGCGAGGGAGATATTTTGCTCTGCCACGGTGTGGAGGCGATTTCGCCCAATGCCGTTACTCCGCACGATCTCGATTCAGCAATTCCACGTTCAATTGCGTCGTGCGCCGAGGGCTCCTCACGACGCTTTCGCAGCACCTCACGAATCCACTGCGTAAATTCCATTCCTGGCGTACCCAGCGGCTGTTGCAAATCGCTAAATTCCAAATGCGTGTGCGCGTTAATCAGCCCAGGCAGAATGGCTACGCGGCCCATATCGCGCGCGGCCGGCAAAAAATTGCGAATTGCGGGAGAAGAACTCTCGCCGACCGCTACAATTCGGTCATGATCGATGGCCACCACGCCGTCACGAATTGGAGGCCGGTCAACGGGAAACACATAAGGAGCACGGAGAGCAAGCATTAGAACTCCGCTGGTTGGAAGTTCGTAAAGTTGGTTCTACGAGCAGGTCCAGCAGTTAAACACTTCAGTTAGACATTTACGGTAATTGCTTGACGTTCGATGGCCTCTTGCAGTTTTTCTTCCTTGGTTTTGCGATAATCGAGGCGGGCAAATCGAATTAGTATCGTCGCCGCAATCAAAATTCCTACGATTACCAGCCACCACGGATAGAGAAAATCGCTTCCGTCGTCAATTGGCCGAGTCATGCCCTGAAATAAATGGCTGCTGTGATATTTGGCAACTACCAAAGACAGCGCGTTGTTCGTGAAGTGAAAAAGCATTCCTGGAAGAATGCTGCTAGTTTGAATCGCGAGGTAACCGATTACCATTCCAAGTAAGCCCGCGACAATCGATTGCTGCAAAACCGTATGCACAATGCCAAACAGAATGCTGGACAAGACGATAGCCCACCATTTGTGCCCCAAGTGTCGAAAACCGGAAAGGATGAACCCACGAAAGGCGAGTTCTTCACAAACTGCGGGCAGGAGCGCGAGAATGGCGATGGAGGGCCAAAAATTGGACGCCATATGCAGCGATTCCATCGCCTTTTCGATGGACTGCGGCACCGGATAAAGCTGCATGATGATTACTTGCAAAACTTTTAACGCCGGGTGCAAAACCACAGCTAATGCTACCGCGGCAGGCAAAGTCCACGATGCCGGCATTCGGAGCAATAAAGTTTTCCCCGGACTCCGTGTCAACATCACTGTCATTAATAATGCTGGCAACGCAACGACGACAAGTTCCGTCACAATCATTTGCGGCACGAATTCGCTAAACGAGTCGGGCGGCTGCATCGCGAACGACATGAAGAACCGAATCAACAAAATCAAAACCGCACAGAAAACAGCTTCCGCTACGGTAGGAGTATTTTTTCGATCGCGCAACAAATGCCGCAACCACAAACTCACATCCAGTCGTTCACTCTCGCGGAAGAGCACGCTTTCTTTGTTGAACTGCTCAATCGCCCAGCGAACCGCCATCAAACAACATAATAGCGTTACTCCGACCACAATCGGAACATACGGCAATGCGGCCAAATAATTTCCTTCCAGCAACGCTCGCAATAACAGCACCAAGCCAGTCAGGGGAATCAAACTGTTGCCCAAATTCAATTCCATGCCGGGTCCCATCGGCAAAATTACCAGCGGCAGCGTGACCAATACCAATGGCATCAAGTAATACTGCCCTTCCCGAGTGCTGCGTGCAAACGCAGCCAAGGCAATGCACAAGGCGCTAAACAGTGCCGAAACGGGCACTAACGCCAGCAACAGCCATAATTGGGACACCAGCGGCGGCAGCACCATTCGTGTAGCTTCCTCAGCCGCCGGCAGGTGAGAAATGACGAGTCCGCCGGTCAATCCCATGCTGAGCAAGTTCAACACGCTGGTCATCATGCTGAACACCATGACTGTGAACAGCTTACCAGTAACGATTTCGCTCCGCTGTGCTGGGCTACATAGCAGCGTTTCCAGCGTGCCGCGCTCTTTTTCACCGGCACACAAATCGACGGCTGGATAAAACGCGCCGGTCAATGCCCACAGTAATAGCACGAACGGCAAAATCTTTGACCACAGTGCCGCCGTACGCTGCTGTTCCTCCGAAACATCTTGACGCTGGAACTCGAAAGGCCGGGCCGCCTCTTCTGGCAATTGCGAATCTTTCAAGTTCTGTTTAGCAACTGCGTCAGCCCACGCGCGTAATACATTCGATAGTCGCGTGTATGCCAAGTGTGATTTTTCGTTCGCCGTGTTGCAATAAATAACGGGATTCGGAACCGCCGGCTCCGCTTGGCCATCCGTTGATGAGTGGTCCGTATGCCCTCGAAGTTCGGCGCGGAACTTCTCCAATTGCTGAGCAAAATCTGCCGGAAACACCACTGCAGCTTGATATTCACCTTTTTGAATCGCCTGGCGAGCTAGATCTTCAGTTGCAGTATTATCGGAACTGGCTTCGATTTGGTCGTCTTTAGGAATTAGCAGTTCAAACAGCCGCTGTTGCGCAGGGTCGCTAAGCCACTGCGGGTCGAAATGATTGTCAACGACCAGCGGCGGCAAGTCGGACAATTGCGGCAGATTAACGATGAGCACTTTCGTAGGCTGCTCACGCAGAAATTGCGACACCTGCAAAATGCTTAACCCTAGCAGCGGATACATTAACAGCGGCAGCACAAAAATCATGAAGAGCGTGCGCCGATCACGCAATTGATCGCGTACTTCACGCAAAAAAATCAACTTTACGTTTTGCCAATTCATGTGCCGCTCACAATACATTCTGTAAACCGCTTCACTTACTCACCGCCAATCCGTCATCATGTTGCGAGATTAACAGAAAGAACAGCTCTTCCAAATCGTGTTCCTGATACTTTTGGCACAGCTCCGCCAACCCGCCTTCGGCCAGAATAGAGCCGCGATGGATGATGGCAATTCGATCGCACAATTTTTCGGCCTCACGCATAATGTGCGTGGAAAACACAATGCATTTACCCTGTTCGCGCAATTCGGCTACCGTTTTCAACAGCGACCGGGCAACCAACACATCAAGGCCAACCGTCGCCTCGTCGAAAATAATCACCGGCGGGTCATGCACAATCGCCCGGGCAATCGATACTTTTTGCTTCATACCGGTCGACATTTTCGAGCCTAACAAATCGCGAATTTCGTTCATTTGCAACCGTGCAAACAAATCTTCCATGCGCGACCGAAGTTGTTCATCGTGCATGCCATGGAGGCGGCCAAAATATTCGACCATTTCCCAGGCGGTCATGCGGTCGTACACTGCGGTGTTGGCCGATACAAAGCCGATTTGCCGCCGCACTTGCGCCGGCTGGGTTACAACGTCATATCCATTGATGGTGGCAGAGCCACTGCTGGGCCGCAGCATCGTGCTCAGAATTCGTAAAGCCGTGGTTTTTCCCGCCCCATTCGGACCCAATAGACCGTAGATTTGCCCTGGCAGCGCATCGAAGGTCACGTGATTCAGCGCCACGAATTGGCCTCGGCGCAAATCCTCATACGATTTCGTAAGTTGTTGGGCATGAATCACAGTTGATATCGATTCCCAAATGCCAGAATGAAAAGCGCAGAGCCCACTGAGCATCCGCACAAAAAGGTTTGAAGTGCCGACGACTAGCTGACTTTAGTTTAATCCAGTCGCCCCGTTTTCTAACAGGGTTAGGGTTGGCCTGCGACTGCACGCACGCGGTGAGCCAATTTCCCGTTGATTTGTGCTCCGGTTATGACGATTGTTCCGGCCGGACACTTAGAAGTTCCAATTCGCTAACTGTCTGTGATTAGGTGATGGTCGGATTGCTGGCACACTTGCCCAGCCTTTCGACTTTTTGATCATTCGACGTTATGATGATTCCCTTGTATCCATTTTGAAGTCTAAATTTGTCCGCGCTTACAGGAGAGCTGCAATGAATCCACGACAAGCGATAAAACTTGGCATCGATATGGGCGATATGGTTTCGCTGCCATATTTGGAAGATTTAACCGACAAAGAAATGCTCCAACGTCCGTGCCCAGGTTGTAATCACATCAACTGGCAGGTGGGACATCTTATCGCCGCGGAAAATAATATGCTGAACCAATTAGCGCCAGGTTCCCTGCCGCCACTGCCGGCCGGTTTCGCAGATAAGTATTCGAAAGAAACCGCTACTTCTGATGACCCCAGCAAATTTTGCAAGAAGGACGAATTGCTGACATTTCACAAGCAACAACGCGCCGCCACATTAGCAGCGTTGGAAAAAATGACCGATGACAAGCTCGATGCTCCGACCGGAATGGATTATGCCCCCACCGTCGGCGCCATGTTCTCGATGCAAGGCAGCCACTGGCTCATGCACGCCGGCCAATGGGCGGTCGTCCGCCGCCAGCTCGGCCGCAAACCACTGTTTTGATGCTGTTATTCGCCGCACATCGTCGAGACATTCACCGCTAAACTGTCATGGCGCGCGGGAAGGAATGTTCTGCGCTCGCAGCGCTTCGAGCGAACTTTTGATCTGCTCTGCCAACGCGGTTTGGTGCTGCGCAAGTGCCATTTCCAATGCCGTTTGGTATGTGGCCAGAGATTCGTCCACGCGGCCAGCATGCGAATAAGCCAAGGCTAATGCAATATAGGCGTTTACATCGCTGGGATCGAGTTGCCGTGCCGCTTCAAGATATTTGACCATTTCTTGAAATTGACCGCTATTGAGCATTTCTTCAACTTGGTTGTCCGGCATCAATTCGACCGCCCGCTGCAGGTGTTTCACTCCCTCGGCAAATCGGCGCAGAGTGATCAAAGCTTGGCCCCAATTATATTCTGTATCGGACAAATTTGGATCGAGTTCCAGGGCACGCTGAAAGGAAGCAATTCCTTGTTCTGGCTCCCCAGATTCTACTTGCGCAATTCCCAAGTCGTTGTAAACCTTAGGTTGATTTGGATGGAGTGCTAATGCCGCTTGAAAATGTACGGTCGCATCCCGAGAGCGATTATCTTTGACCAGCAAATATCCTATGGCGTCATGAGCAAACCAGCACTGGGGATTCTGCGCCAGCGTCGCTTCATAAAGCGTGATGGGATCGTGATACTCGCCGGATTGTTTCAGCGATAAAATCGCCAGACCGCTAACACAAATGGCGGCGACAATTTCAGCACCGTAACGTCCGATGGTTATAGACGCCTTATACCAGCAACTCCAGCCGGCTGCGATCAACGCAATGACACCGATGATTGCGATGTGTTGATAATGATCCGCGACCAACGAGTACTGCATGAAGCCGACGTCAGTAAAACCCATCACTGGCATCAGGGAAATATTGAAAAATACCCAAGCAAAGAGGAGCGGTCTGACCAGCCAACTGTTACGCTGCCACACCAGAATGGCGGTGATAGCCAGTACGGCGAATAATGGCAACCACCAAATGAACCTTGCTACTTGAATGTTCCACTGCGGGTAAAAGAACAGTAAATTGACCGGTGCCAACGCTTTAGAAAGATAAAACCAAACGACCGCGCCAGCGCCCAATATTCGCTGCAATATTGTGACGTCGCGCACCACCGTGTCTGCCCCATGCCTTTGAAACCATATGTTCAAAAGCGCCAACAATCCACCGACGACAAAAAATGGCGATATTCGAACAAAATCACTTGTGACAAGCGTTCGCCGCCACCAAATTAACAGCAACAAGATCGATGGCAAAATCACCACCGAGCCTTTGCTAAGCATTCCAAGTACAAACAGCATCAGACTCGCAAAATACCAAGGCCCAGTTTTGGATTGTCCTGCATGCTGCGCTGTTAAGTCATGTCGTTCCTCGGATTTCAGATAGCAGAATGTCGACAACAACAAAAACATGAGCGATAAAAGGTTCTTCCGTTGTGCGATCCAGGCCACCGATTCCACGTTGACTGGATGGACAGCAAAGATTAGAGCTGCCAAAAAAGCACCCGGAATAGCTAATTGCCGCAGGACCAACCAAAGCAACAACACATCGATCACGTGCAATACTAAATTCACCACGTGGTATCCTGTCGGGTGATCACTCCATAGTCGCCATTCAAGCCAAAAACTGCTGTAGGTGACGGGCCAATAGTCGGCTGGTTTGGTAGTAAACCAAAGTTGATATAAACCGTCAGGCGCCTTCATTTGGCTATTCTGCGTCAGCTGTTCATCGTCTAAGACAAATTCGCCGGATATCGCAGGACGGTACATGAAATATGTCAGCGCAGCGATCAGCATGGAGCCCAATAGCACCTGTACAGAGGTGAGACGGGCTATGGAATCTGTCGTTCCAATGTTACTTGGGTATTTGTTCGATCGCATTGTTTGAGATGCTACCTCGCCTCCGCGTCTTTGAGCTCAGACATTCATCGGCCGCTGCTTAATGTCGTTACCCCAACGATTTTTCGAACTAGAAACACACCTAGCCAGATTGCCATTGCCAAATAGAGCCCGTTTCGTAAACCGAGCGCGCATGCAGGCAGGCTGGCAATTGTTCCGTGCACATCGGACGGAAGTAAGGCCAGCGGCGTGGTCGGCGATTGCAGAAAATGATAGGGAAAAATCCAGGTCGTTAGTGTGCCAATCACCGCTAGCAAAAGAGTAAGTATCCAAAAGAGGCTTTGTCGCCGGGGAAATATCTCGATCGCTAACAAAAAAGCAAGTGGAATCGACCAAATGAAATATTGCGGCGACAGAACACGCGACAGAATAACGGCTGTAATCACAAGAAAACAAGCAGCTTGGTACCCTACTGCTCGATCAAATCGAGATCGTGCAAAAAATACGCAAAGGCATATCCCAATTAATAATCCACACAGCAAGATGTCCGACAAAATGACCAACGAGCTGGACAAGTCACCCGCAAGCTCCGGCCCCCCGTGGACACCGACAAGATGGATAGGCAAATTAAATACGAGCGACGCGATCATCATTAGCG
>DASRSD010000051.1 GCA_035656635.1 Pirellulales bacterium | reverse complement strand
AACCGCCGTTTGATTTTGGGGCTAGGCCCATGCCAATTCTCTTGGACAACCAAATCCCAGCGGGCGATGTTGCACCCTCAGTCAGCGCGATGGGAGTCAACCACCGTCTGCTGTTGAGCATGGTCGACGAAGTCTTTTCTAGATCTGATGACCCAGCAAATATGTCCTCCTGGGAGCAGTTCGACAATCTTGGCGATCATCAAACCGATGCGCATTTCTGCGAAATTGAGGCGCTCGTCTCCAGCAATGCCTAATCTTATTAACCCAACTCAGAGTTGTTGTTTAAGCATTATTAACTGCGCCAGATGGAAAATTGATGCAGTTTTCAGTCGCGGGAGGAACTTCGAAAGTGCCCGAATTGGCCGCCAAAATCTGCGACGAAGTTCAGAAGCGGCTGACCACAACAGTGGGCGCTCCATGATTTGACCGCTGGCCGCTCCTTATGATGTGGTCGGATTGAAAAAATTATTTTGTACCTGAACGCCAATAACCGATCTGTTTTGGATTAATTCGCTTCCGGCTTTTTATCCCGTATGTTGCTCGCCAAGGTGTCAATCTGCGAATTAAAACCAGCCGTGGTTCGGCGCATAAAGTCCGGCCAGCTGTAGCGCTCTGACTGTCGCCTATGTGCTGAGTTCTTAATAACGGTTCGCGTGGATATCGTGTCCGGGACACAACGCTTCCAGTTACCAGTAACTGAAATCCACGGGTCGATTCCAACGTGCTAAGGTACCAGCTTGGCAGCGTTTCTCGCGGAAACCGCTGGCCCATTTCATCGGGATGCAAGCGACGATCAAACAGAGCCGCAGGAAAATAGAATCTAATGCCAGTGGGGCAGTTCCGCGTCGTGGGCCAGTAGAAATGCAGTTGCCCCGCCAGGGGAACAATCGCCATCGTAAGTTCCGTTATAGCTTCAGCTAGCTTGGACCAATAAAAGTAATCGGAAGTTAGGCGATCAGCGACTATCCAAATTGTGTCCACAGTCACATTTTGCCCGTCGAGCGTGTACCTGGGCGTCGCATTTGGGACATTTCTTAATCGTCCACGATCCTTGTTTTGGCTTATCCGCTTTGGCTTTCTCGCGTCGCTTGAGTCGCAGGCGTAAGCTCCGCGGTTCGTCAGCCTGCTGAACCGCGCACTGGGGATGAATGCCGTCACGAGAATAGGAAGCCGCACTACAAATCGGACAAAGCTTCTGCGGGGGCTGATGAAAGATGGGGTCGGGCTTCAGGACGTGCATGTTGCTCCGAACGCTAAATGTGTAGTGCCACCGTTCGAATGAACCGTGCACTGTCGTCCCTCATTCTAGCAGATCCACCAGCCAAGATATTGACGCGAATTCAAGATTCGCTTTAGTTCTTCTGCCTGAGCTGCAGAATTTCTTTTAGCTCTGTTGCCAGGCGCATGCGCAGTGGGCTCTCTGGATTCAAACGATCCACGAGTACTTCGGCTTTGGCTAGCGAGGCTCGGGTAATTTTTTGTCCATCGAACAGTTTTTGCCGCAGAGTTGTCACATCACGTTCGTTCAATTTGCACCCGCCCTCTCAATTGATTAGGGATTTGCACTGTTACCGCAGAACCGTAAGCGAATACTCTGTCCTCTCTGGTCCTGATCGGCCACGGGTGCCAAAACCGCGGGCCCATTTCGCCAGGGTGCGGGGCCACGATCAAGCAGGTATCTGGTTGTAATCGACCCACCTTTCAACATTCTAGGTTCGGGTGTTCCCGTCGCTGACAATTGATTCGTCAACTAGTCTTGATATCTTGGAGTATGAATGAGTGAAGCCGCCAATAATTTCCCGCCACAGCGCAGCGTCAAATAATCGGCTGCGGGATAAAAGGCAAATCCTAAGGGGGGACCCTCGTGATAATTCCTCAGTCTACCGTTCAGCGCGGCTACCTCGTGTCTGGCCTATTTATGCTGGCGATGGCCGTGTCTGTGCTGCGCGCCGCCGATGTCGCGCCGGTGGTCGCTAAATCCGAAGTCAACGTCCCCGTGACCGCCATCGACAACGGCAACAACTGGACACTCGACAATGGCATCGTTAAGGCGACGGTTAATAAGCGCAGCGGCAACATGCGATCGCTGATTTATCACGGTATCGAGACCATGAGTGCCGGCGGAATCTGGGAGCAAACTCCTCAGTTGGCGCCACAATTAACCGAAACACTCACGATCGACCCGGCAAATAATGGCGGTGAGCGTGCCGAGGTTGCCGTTAAGGGAGTTACCGGCGGCACCGTCCTGCTCACGCCTAGCGCGCCCGGCGGCGGAACCTATTGCGACATTGAAATCCGCTGCGCCCTGGGCCGCGGCGAGAGCGGCATTTACACCTACGCGATTTTTTCCCATCCGGCCGCCTATGGCGCGATGGGCATCGGCGAAAGCCGCTTCATCACCTTTCTCAGCAAGACGTTCGACTGGCTTTCGGTAGACGCGGATCGCAACCTTCTGGAATGTGCGCCTCGAGACTGGGGCACCGGCGTTGTGGTCCATGCGAAGGAACAGCGGATCTTGAGCCAAGGCGTCTACAAAAACTCCGTCGAGCACAAATACAGCTATAACGCGATCCAATACAAAATTCCTGCGTACGGGTGGTCGAGCACTAAGGACCACATCGGCGTCTGGTTCATTAACCCCACCATCGAATATCTCAGCGGCGGCGCGTCGAAACAGGAATTAGTCTGCCACTACCATGACAACGATAACCCCGACCCGATCATCCTGGACTACTGGCGTGGGACCCATTACGGCGGCGCAAGTTGCACCATGGATGCCGGCGAAGAATGGAGCAAGGTTATCGGCCCGATCTTTGTTTATTGCAACTCTCTGAGCAACCCCCAGGTCCCTACCAAGACCGATCTCGACACATTGGCTGCGACCGCCGGCAATCCCACCGTTCCCGCCGCGTGGAAGGACAACGCGACCATGTTGTGGCAGGACGCGCTGAGCCAGGCCAAAAAGGAGAAAGCCCTTTGGCCCTACGACTGGGTTAACGGTGTGGACTACCCGCATAAGGACGAACGCGGGACGGTAACGGGGCAAATCGTGCTGAACGATCCTCAGGCGACCACGACCAAGCTGCCCAACCTGACAGTGGGACTGGCTCATCCGGATTACACTCGCGGCAACAGGCGGGGCGGTCCGCCCCAAGCTGCCGGCAGTGCCACTGCACCCGTTGGCGCACGGCGGGGTTTTGGGCGCGGCAGCGGAATGGTGGACTGGGCACACGACGCGAAGTTCTACCAGTTCTGGAACGATGGGAGCGAGGACGGCAAATTCACGATTACCAACGTTCGCCCCGGCGCCTACTCGCTGCACGCCTTCGCCGATGGCGTACTGGGCGAATTCGCGCAGACCGACATCACCGTCGAGGCCGGCAAGACGCTAGAGCTGAGCAAGCTCGAATGGCAGCCCGTGCGTTACGGCAAGCAGGTGTGGGACATCGGCTATCCCGACCGCACCGGCGACAAATTCTACAAGGGAGATGGGGATAACTATTGGCTCTGGGGCTGGTGCCTGCGCTACCCCCTGTTGTTCCCCAACGACATCACCTACACCATCGGCAAGAGCGATTACCACAAGGACTGGTTTTTCGAGCAGGTGCCGCACGGGGATTCGCTGGCCTGGCTAAACTCAGAGGCGAAGGATCCCGCCAACCAGCGCTTTGGCTGGGTCAAGGCGGAGTCTCTGGACACCTATCCGCAGAGCGACACCACTGGCCCGTGGCGCACCTATGGCCGCGGCCGCGCGACCACGTGGACCATCAAATTCAACATGGAGACAGCCCCCAAGGGGCAGGCGGCCCTGCGCGTGGCACTAGCCGGAGCCGATGGCTACGGCGGATTGGCCGTGGCGGTCAACGGCCAGAGCGCCGGCACCATCCGGCCGATGGCCACGAATGCGCTGCGCTATAACACCAACAAAAGCGTCTGGCAGGAATTGACGTTGACTTTTGATGCCACACTGATGAAGCAGGGCGAAAATGAAATGCAGCTCACCGTCCCTGCCGGCCAACTCACTTCTGGTGTCGTGTACGACTACCTGCGGCTTGAGCTCAACGAAGATTACAAGCCCGACAACTCATCCGTCCCGCCTGCCAAGTTGTGAGCCGATGCTGGCCGTGCCAGGGGTCCACTTCCAAGTCCGCGCCTAAGTGCTGGCGATGTGAATACTCTCCTGCCGGAGGCACGCGCGGTTCCCTTTATCGACGCCGCCCGGCTGCTGGTATTCCTCAAAGGAAACAATGCCCACGATTACAAGTTCAGCTCCGCCGTGCTGGAGGATTACTATCATGTATCGCCGAGCTGATGGAATCGCTACCTCCCGGCCGGCGTGTTCAATCTGCGGGGTCCACAACAATCCGACAATCAGCTCGTGGAGCGCACTCGGGCAGCGCTGAAAGCCTAGTTTTGACGGTCGATGAAGCAGTGACGGGCCGCAGGTCCCATTGCCAAGAACATCACACGCACTTTCCAATAGCCGGGTATTGAGGATTTGTGCACTTCATTTTTAACCAATCAGCAATGCCAAGCCACAAAGTTAGGCGGCTTTATTCAGCAGGCAATCCGATGCAGCTTGGCGTTCTGGACCGTTCTCACGACGAAACTGCCGAATTAGCGGCCAAAGTTTTTGAACCATCGCAATCGCACCAAGCAGCGGGTTAATGCCGACTACGCAACGAAACGTCGAATCCTGCATATCGTGTTTTTGAATTGCCGCCTTAATGGCGCAACTGTTGTCCCAACAATGAGAAAGCCCTCCGACACAAACGTCGAAGGGCATTCAAACTTATTCAGATCGGGGCAACAGGATTTGCACTCGAATCCGAAAATAGTTCGTTTGATGAGCCGTTTCTTGGGCCCGAACAGCCGCCGAGTGTCAGGCCGAGCATGGAAATGAGTTATCAAGACGCCGGGGATGTGCCAACAATGTGGTGATTTGTTCGCGCCTATCAAGAAACGTGCGACTTTTCTCGCTGGTCCATCGGCGCCATTCGGCTCTCAGATATACGGGCCGATGTGACCGAAATGTGGTACTGTACATGACGCTTACGTGGCGAAAGTTTCAAAAAGGATTGTTCTGCTGACAGCGCTTCCCTGAAGCAAATCCATGTGGCAAGTTTGCTCTCGCGTCCGATTTGGGACGCTTTAGGCGCCCAGAATGCAGCGCATTTGCAGCGCACTAACACGCTGGCGTCATCTCTGGTTTGAAGGTTCCAAGACGTAGAACGGAGCGCCAACTACTTCACATTCGACGAGTTCTTGATACTTTGATTGCTACCATGCGTATACAACCCATCGGCACCTGACCGCCTCAATCGGTTGCAGGCTCAAGCGAAAGGGTTTTTTCGGCTTGCTCGTGAGTTTCGTACTGCCAGTCTTCCATCGGGGAACACGTGCGATGCGCGATCACTGACCATCAATCACATTCGGTAACAGAATCATTAACCAAAAGATGGAGGAGTGATGTCAGACAAGGAAGCGGATAGATTCCGGCGAGAAAAACGCCGTGGGCAACAATCAAGAGAAAAGGATGCGAGGCGCGCAGCACAAGCGCGAACCACAAATCTGGAAGCCAAGGCGAAAAATAAAAAAGAGAATTTAGACCTTAAAATCGTCAAGTTGATCGACAAAGATTATTCCATCGCATCGGTTGCCAAACAATTGGGGCTTACCGTTCGAAGGATCAATATGGCGCTGGACGCGATTCATCGATCATCTATGCTGCCCCCACGTTCGTAAAACTTTGACGAATGATCGACAGAATTTTCTCGTGAGCACCCTGAGCCTTAACGGTGCGGTCCCAGTGCTCATCATTAGGAAACTCTTTGCGTACTATTCGATCCACATTTTCAACGAGGGCTTGGTCTTTTTGGGTATGGCCGAAGTCAAAGTAGGAAATCTGCTGGACCAAGTCACTCCAGCAATGGTACGTCGGCCCCTTCGACTTTTTAGCTCCGTTGTCGGAAAAAGGCTTCTTGCAGAAAAACCGGATTGCGTTCAACTGTTTTTCATCGGCCATGTTGTTTTTTTATTGAGATTAGTGACATGGGGTTTTATATAAATCGTGCGATGATTGCAGCCAAACCGAGAACTTATTTGCAGTATATTGCACCATCTCCCTGCAACGAAATATAAACGTGGTTAGGTTTCTCAGTCTAACAAAGTCATTCCGAGGCGTTTTTTTGCTGAAGGTGCAGGACAATTTCTTAAATAGCTGAGGAGATCGGAAAGTTGCGCAGTAGCGAGCGCAACGCAGGTGTCGGCGCCTCCATAATAAATACGGATTGCGCCGCTGGGCTGGTCTAATATCCAGCCGCATGGAAACACGACTCCACTAACATCTCCTTGGCGCTCGTAGGTCATTTCGGGCGCAAAAATCCATTCGTCACTGCGATGAAGAACGCGACACGGGTCTTCCAAATCCAAGAGAGCCAGCCCCAAGCGGTACAAGCATCCGCCGGCGGTGTTTCGAACGCCATGATACAAAATTAACCAGCCTTCGGGCGTTTCCAGGGGTGGCGGACTCAGGCCTATTTTGTTTGCATCCCACCAGGCGCCACGCCGCGCATGCAAGAGGATATGATGATCGCCCCAATGCGTGAGATCGGGCGAGAACGAAAGCCAAATATGCGCCCCGGAGCTTCCGGTGGAAACCGGCCGATGAATCATCGCATAGCGGCCGCCGAATTTCCTGGGGAAAACAGCGGCATCTTTATCCTCCGGAGGCATGACTGGTCCGAGCCGATTGAACGTGACGAAATCTTTGGTTGCCGCCAACGACACCAGCGGTCCACTGGGGGAGAAGGCGGTATAGGCAATAATCCATTCTTTGCGTTCTTCTACCCATGTCAGTCGCGGATCTTCCACGCCCCAAGCTTCTTCCGAAAAATTTGCCGGATCGGGCGGAAAGCTGGGTTTGGAGTCGATTTGCCAATTCGAGATGCCGTCGTTGCTTCTGGCCACGGTCAGATGCGAATGGCCGCGACGATCTTCGACGCGCACCAATAAAACGGTTTCGTTGCCCACCTGGCATGCGCCGGCATTGAAAGCGGTATGCGCCGGATAGGGCCAATCCTGAGCAGTAAGAATAGGGTTGTCCGGATGCCGATGGAACAGCTCGGTATACAAGCTGGGTATTTTCGATTCTCGAAGCATTAAGATTTCCTTATCTGTTGAGAAACATTTCCTCTGCAAACCACTTGAGATCAGATGCGTGCAACCCCGGCTTCCAGTGAATCGTTCATTGCCAGCTGCATTTCTACGTTATGGACCTCCGTCCACAAATGAGCGAGCGTCGATTCTGCTCCTTGGTTTCGATTTAGTCCTGACGCTTGCAGGCCGTCGAAGCAGCCACCCGACTCAGCATCGATCATTTGCTGCTTGAGGCTGTTTCGGCCATGAAACCAGTCGTGCGCTCGACAAAAGATCGACAAATATTTTTCGTCTCGCAGTAAACAGAATGCGGCCAGCGCGGCATCGGCCATCATTGCCGCTTCCACGGGCTGTTGATCGTACAGCGACTTGCGTTCGCCGTGTGAGTACCAATCGCTGTTGCCGATCGGCCAAAAAACATTTTCCGACGTTGTTGAACGGTCGAGGAAAGCAAACGATTTTTCGGCCACATCGGCAAAGTCCTCAGCGGGCCAGCGCCGGGCGGCAATGAACAACGCGTGTGGCAATACCGCATTAGCATAGGTCAGGCGGGATTCATACCATTGCCAATCGGGCCGCTCGGAGCGGCGATAGCATTCCACCAGCCGCTGGGCTGCAGACCGGGCTACCGTTTCCAGAAATTCGATGTTCTTCACTCCGGCAGTCCACAAGTGCCCCCAGGCTAAAATCACATATGCCTGGGCGCGCAGACTGCGCAAGTCGGCCAGCACAGGCAGAACGCTATCGATCAATTCACGAGCCAACGCACGATGGCCGTCGGCCAAATCGCTGCCAAGCACCTCCGCCAATGCGCGGATGGCTTGGCCCTGGCAATCGCCGGTGCCGCCGGCATCCAACCAATCGCGCTGGTAGCTCAGGAAGTTATGAAAACCGCGCACCGGGTGACGGGCATGTTCCAAAAAACTCAAATAATTTGTGATCCGGTCCAACATGCGATTGTCTGGGCCGTGGCTCCTCAAGCGAACACACAGCCGTAAAGCCCGCGCGTTATCGTCGGTGGTGTACCCGCTTTCTCGCCGCGGAACGCTGTAAATAGCGTGTTGGATCAGACCCGTTGAGTCAGTCATGCGATCCAGATGATCTAAAATAATCCAATCGTGAACAGGCATTATTTGCCTCCTTGCATGACTTTGGAACGTCGATGTGCATTGCTCGGTACAAGAGCAATTCTGGATACCTGTATTACTCGACCTGAATTATTTTGCGTTACATGATTGAATAATTCCAAATATCGCCGACCCACGTTGGGCCATGCCATAGACTTGGAATAATTGTAAGCCCTGCGACGCGTTTCGATTTGGAAGGGGGTATCGTTTAGAAATCGGATCGTTGCATCGGCAAAGCCAGCACTGTGACCAAATGGCACCAGCAATCCTCGCCCGTCAGACAGCACTTCTTGAGCGTACAAATAGGGCGTGCTTACCACGGCCAGTCCAGCGGCCAATGCATACGCCAAAGTGCCGCTGGCAATCTGGTCTTTTCCAGGATACGGAGTAACAAACACGTCACAGGCTTGCAGATGTGCGAGTAATTCAGGCAAACTGAGAAACTGATTGATAAATTGCACGTGCTTTCCAATGCCTAATTTTTCCGCCATAGCGATTAAGCTTTCACGATACACCTCGCCTTCCTGGCGCTTTACTTGAGGGTGAGTGGCTCCCACGATCAGGTACATCGCCTGCGGACATGCCGCGACAATCTGCGGCATGGCCTGAATCATGTATTCCAGTCCTTTACCACGATTGATTAGCCCAAACGTACAGATGACTTGTCGCCCTGTGAAGCCCAATCGCGCTTTTTGCCGTTCGTCACGTTCAAATGGTACTACTGGCACACCGTGCGGGATAACTCGCACTGTACTTGCCGGCACGCTGTACACATCTGAGAGAAGCTGGCGTGCAACCTTCGTCATCACGATAATGCCGTGACTGTGGAACGCAAGGTTTTGAATCAAATGCCTGGGCAACGGATCGGGCTGGGTCAGCAGCGTATGGAAAGTCGTGACAATTGGTTTGCGACAAGCATGCACAAATTTCAAGATGCGTTCACCCCACTCGCCTGGATAGAGACCGAACTCGTGCTGTAAATTTACGACATCGCACGGGCCATCATTGGCAATTTCGGCCGCCATGTTGTACGCATCATCGCAGTTGTTATCGATCACGTGCACCACGCGCGGATCGTCGTAGCTCAACGACTGCGTTTTCTGAATCGCCGCCACCGATGAAATTGGCTCCGCAGTCGCCAAGTCCACGGCGTCGGCGGAATCGCGCGTAAAAGTTGCCAATCCGCATTCTTCGGGCGGGTAAGTCGATATAAATAACGGTCGCACGGCATTCACTCATCACCTCCTGCGTTGTTTCCGCTCGAAGTCGGCAACTTAGCCGATCAGCGAAAGCTTTTGTTCCTTTTAAAAACACGTAAACTATTAACTAACGATCAAAAACTGCGTGTTACTCCTCAAGGATGCGCCGACGGCGGATTTTCGCCAGTCGGTTTGACATCTTTCTTGGCGGTAATCGTCGTCTTGCCGCCGGGTGTGGTGATTTCTATTTCAGTCTTCGTCGACGACTTATCGCCGCATCGCTTCATGGGTATGCCTCCAATTTCAAAAAACTCGTTGTATTGCGCCAGTTTCGATGAGAAATAGGCGTCGGACCGCTCAAACACCTTTTCCTCTTAACAAACGCTTTTCAGTGCGCTGCGGATGACTCGCGGCGCTTTTGCAGCCGCACCCATGGAGCCAATCAATGGTGCGCGAGTCACACCGCAGCGCATATCTTTCGAAGGTCGCAATCTCTGTCTTTGCGACCAACTCGTTTTCGAGTGCTTGGCCGCCCTACATGCGGCGACAAGCAGACTCCAGATGAATCTATGTTCCGTCTGGGAAGACGGCACTAATCTGGTTAAGTTACCGTTTTGACGATTTGTTCGCCGCCTGCTTTTAGTGAAATGCTAAAGCGGCTTTGCCGATCTGGCACGCTACATTCGAGTTGACGAGATTGGGTTGTTGCATTGAAGACCCCTTGCCGTCTACCAGAGTTGCAAACGCTGGAGGCTCACAAAAAAACCGACATGAGCCGCACCCTGAGGCGATCAACCATGTCGGTTTACTTTTTAATTAGCCGCCCGGCACCGACGGATTGCTTTTTATCTAGTCATCCGAAACAGCACGCGATCAATTCAGCAGAGCAGTGTCTGCTGTTCATTTGGACACTTCTCACCAATAGAGCATACGCTGATGCTCGACGAATACAAGGCGGAATCCTTGATTGCCAGCGATATATCTACTTTATTTCGGCGGAAGAAGTAATTAACCCTGCTTCCGTTGGCAAAGCGAGGTTTTCGTGTGTTAATTTGACGATCTGCTCACACAGCGCCATGCATTCCCATCCTGCGCAACCAGCGAAAATGAAAGTCGATGGCGGATCGAATTAAGTCGTTTGCCTGGTAGCTGACTCCGAACGTCTGGAATGTTTGTTCCACAAGCAATTCTATGCCGGAACAAAGAGTTCAATAGCCGTGCGATCGTTCCTATGGTCATTGACACTTAATCCTGCGACAAGGCTAATGCCACGATCGCGCTACAAATGGGTTTAGGCAACATTGCCCACGTTGCAACTCCGAGGAAGGCCGACCTGTGTCCCACGGAAGTTGTCCCGGTAGCGATCATTCCATTCGTCATGGCCTTTGCTCAGGAATCTACACGACTCCATCAATTGCGAAAGACACAGTTTGCAGACGCTACACATAGTATGGGCCTTGCGAGCCCATTGCAAACCACTCGCTCGCCGCCCACTCCGTTCTTACAATTCAAATTGCCGACAAGACGTCGGCCGGAAACTGCGTTCGCTTCAAATGAATCCGTTCCCGTCGATCCTGATTTGACACTCCGCCTGACAGGGATGCGATGTACAGCGAAGCAGCCGGAACGGCACAAGAAATGCGAACTTTATGGGGAGGACGCGGCGCAGTTTTATGCCAAGACTTTTCCCGATTCATCTGTTGGCGCGGTGAACCTCGCTCCGGGAGACTTTCCGTCCGGGAAGCAAGGGGATGTGTTGACCGTCGAATTCACTGTGATGGGCATTCCCTGCGTCGGCCTCAATGGTGGCCCCACGTTCAAGCACAACGAAGCATTCTCGTTTCAGGTCGCATCCGATGACCAGGCCGAAACGGATTGCTACTGGAACGTCGGCAACGGCGGCCAGGAGAGCGCGTTCGGCTGGTGCAAGGACAAATGGGGATTGTCCTGGCAGATTACGCCGATCGCCCTGACGTAAGCGGGCACCGATCCCGATCGCGCCGCCGCCAAACGCGCATTCCATGCGATGATGACGATGAAAAAGATCGACATCGCTGTAATCGAGGCGGCACGCCGCGGTTGACGTTCCTAAGCTTGTGTGTGACGAGTAATTCTCGGGGCAGCCCATTTCCACGCTCAGATGCCACGTTACCGCGCTTTGGTCAAATCAACCGGCGGATCGGAACGGCACCCTACGGCCAAGCCAAAAAACGTTGGTTTACCGGCACGAATTGTCGCAAGTCCGATGGGCCGCCAATCTTCGGGTGATGGGATATCTAAACTCATGTCAGAATTCAAAGTGCCACATTGCCATCAAATCAGGGCTTCTCGGCGCTGCAGCGCCTGGTAATCCGGATCGCTCGGCCGACTGTGGTGATGCTCAGTGTGTACCGCCGGCTAACTACATCGTTAATTAAATCGATCAAACCACACCGGTTCATGCCGCTGGTGATCTGGCCGGGGAGTTTCCTTTCCGGGTGCATATCTGAACCGCGCGGGTATCTGACTTTCTAAGTTGACGCTCGGCGCGGTGCTGGGCGGTCTTGTTTTCCCAACAGGGCCGCCCAGCTAGGGCGGTCCTCCTTCACGAGGAGCCGTCCCATGATTGCGCCGTTAGGAACGATTTCCGCTGATCATCGAGCCGAGTTTGTTCACGACCAGTTTCTGAAAATGTTGCCTTTGATTCGCCGGCAGGCGTGGATTGCTTTCCGTGGCCAACGGGCCGAAGCCCGGCAAGAATTGACGCAGGAAGTGATAGTAAATGCTTATTGCGCGTGCATCAGACTGGCACGTCGAAACAAATTGGCCGTGGCTTATCCCACTCCACTGGCCCAGTTTGCCATTCGCCATGTCCGTGCCGGGCGGCTAGTCGGCAGCCAGCTAAACCAACATGACCTGCTGTTTCCCTACGCCTGCCGGATTCATGGTTTCACGGTCGAACGAATCGATCGACGCAGCGAGCAGTCCGGTGAATTGAAGCAGCTATTGGTCGAAGACCGGCATGTGGGTCCGGCCGAGACTGCAGCTGCCCGGATCGACGTGGCCGCGTGGCTGGAGACGCTGTCCCGACGCCAACGCGCCCTGGCGAAGGGCGGCTCAACGCGGGAGGTGGTGGCCAGGCAATTCGGGCTCTGCCCAGCGCGGATCAGCCAGCTCCGCAGTTGGTTCCGGCAGCACTGGGGACAGTTTCAAAGTGGGTTGCAGCCTGGCGTCAGTGCAGCCTGAGAGAGTGATGGTGATTTCCTGTTCTGGCTGGTTACGTCATTTTACATTTTTGGAGCACCTCATGAATTCTTTCGGGTGTTTGGTCTGCCTGGCAGTCATTGTGTGGTTGTTTAACAGGAAGTGGCGGCCACCGCGACGTCACGGTCGACCGAGCTGCCGCTGCCGCCGCTAAGGAGGTGGATCATGGATCCATTGTTGGTTTTGGTGTTCGTTGCCGTGATTGGTTATTGGTCTTTCCGCCATGGCAAACGACTTGGCAGCCGATTGGGGTTTCGGGCCGGGCGACGCAAGCGGCGAAGGCGCCATCGCTAGGTGCTGCCTAGAGTATCCGTCGGACTCCTTTGGCAGTCCGAGAGATTGAGTCGTAACACTAGGACACCATTTCGCAGAGTGCTTGACGTGGAGCGGACTCACTTGCAATGTCGACCGCGCGCTCCTGGGCCGGCCCACCCGGGCGGCCTGGGAGCCGCTTTTCTTTAGCCGTTGGCCACTGAGCCAAATTCGCAGATGGTTCAGGTACTACTGGGCAACAGTTTCAGGACGGGAAGACAAGAGGAGGTGCGGCGTGAAGAAAAATGTCGTGAGAAAGTCATTTCGGACAACAGCCAAGCTTGCGCCGGTCAGGCCGTCAATCTAGGGCATTCACCCAACAGAAATCGTACGAAAACCGATACCGGAATGGTGGTCATTTTGGATCCTCGCGCCCTACGGTCGATTTTTTTGGCGTCGCTGACGGAATGCGCGGTGAAGATCGAGGGAAGGAGCTGAGGAAGCCACTGCCGCGAATTTTGGCGGATCATCCCCAAACTTTTTCGACTTGCGGAACAATGAGATAAGTAGCCACGGCAACAATCGCAGGCGCAATCATGCACTTAGTGATCAGCTGAAATCTAGACACTGTGTTTGACTTTTTCTCCAACTCGATGCCGGATATATTGCGGATCGCGTGCATTTGAAAGTGCGACATCATAGGTAATGTCACCTTTTTGATAAAGCTCGAGCAGAACTTGATCCATCGTCTGCATTTGATACTTTCGACCGGTTTGCATCTCACTATAAAGCTGATGAACCTGACGTTCGCGAATGTGATTTCGCACGGCGTGCGTAGCAATGCATACTTCGCAGGCCAGAACTCGTCCGGAACCCCCGGCTCGCGGCAACAGTTTCTGTGCAAGTAGCGCCTGCAAGCTATTTGCCAGCTGCACGGTAATGGCATTCTGCTCCTGCGCAGGAAAGACACTATAAATTCGTTGCACTGTCTGGGCGGCGTCAGGCGTGTGCAGAGTGGCAATCACTAAATGGCCCGTTTCGGCAGCGATCAAGGCAGTTTCAATCGTTTCAAGATCGCGCATCTCGCCAATGACAATGACGTCGGGATCCTGACGTAAAATGTGTCTTAAAGCCAGTTGGTACGACTTGACGTCGCTAAGTAATTCCTGCTGAATGACGATGCTGCGATTGTTTTGGTGCGCGAATTCAACCGGATCTTCTACTGTGATTATTTTGGCACGCCTTGTGCTATTAATCGCGTTGATCATGAAGTTCAACGTCGTAGTCTTTCCCCATTCCAATAGGCCCGGTTACGAGCACCAAACCATTTGGCAAACGCGTTAATTCAGTGAGTACTTGTGGCAGACCCAGTTCGTCCGCCGTACGAATCGTCGTTTCGCATAACCGAATCGCGAATTCATGACATCCTGCGTGCATGTATACACTAATCCGGAATCGCCCAATATCCTCCAATTGCCGGGAAAAACAGAGTTGAAGATCCTTTTCGAATTGCCGCTGCTGTTCCTCGTTTAATAAATTATTATAGAGCGATAGAAGCTCTGATTTGCTCAATGGGGAACCCGCAATGGGCCGAATTTCGCCATTGATGCGAATGGCAGGAGCAACGCCTTTCACCAGGTGTACATCACTAGCGCCAAGTTGCCGGGCACCTTTCAGAATCTTATCGAAAGTCCAAGACATAGTGATCGCGGGTGGAATTATCAATGAACGTGTTTCAACTCAGCCGAAACCAACGCCGGGCGGTAGCGGTCCAAGACCCACGTCCTAATTCTGAGATGCGCACGCCTGCTTCGTAATGGCGAGGCGAAAGTTCCAGGCAACGGCTATAGCTAGTACGAGCTGGCTCGATAAATCCCAATTCTTGCTGGCATTGCCCCAGGATGAACCATGCGTAAAAAGACGCGGCTGCCTGCTGAACGGCGATTTGAGCGCGTTGGAGGGCTTTACTGGGAATTCTGTAGTGTAGATAAATCAAGGCAATTTCTAACGGCACCAGCCAATCGCTACTGACCAATTGTGCGTGATCGAAGCAACTTCGATCCGTTTTTTGTTTGCCGGCGACCATTATTTCACCTCTGACCGACCAGCAATACGATGAATCGCCGCGCTGCTGCATAGCTCCATCGCTAAGAGCGTGAGCTTGCTTGAGATCGCCCAAACGACAAACCGCCTGCGCGCGTCCGGCGAGTAATTCTGGCTGATTCGGAAAAAACTCAAGGGCCTTGCGACTCCAGAGCTCGGCCTGGGGATATTCACCTAACTGAACTAACATTTGCACTTGTCCGACCCACGCAACAACCAAGCTTTTTTCAACTTCGAGTGCCCGGGAGTAAAAACGCAAAGCATCTTCATAACCTCCCGCGCGACGGTGATCATCAGCCTGATTGAGCCAGTAATGTTCGTCTTGATCGGCTGGCCGAACAGTTGGCTTTCGAGGCGGTTCGGGCTGTTCTTCTGGGAGTTCGAGCTTATCGAATCGCATACATAAAGATCATTTCTTAAGACGCTATTTCAAAACCTAGAACGGATGGTTAGTATTCCGCCTTCTTGATTAGCAAGGAGGCAAATCAATGACAGCATTAGTACCGGATAAGTTGTGGACCCAAGTAGAACCACTTTTGCCCAAGCGCGCGGTTT
>DASRSD010000050.1 GCA_035656635.1 Pirellulales bacterium | reverse complement strand
TAGAGCGTTGTTCCGTTGACGAATTTCAGCGGATAAATTTCGATCCGCGGGCGCGTCACTGCGCTGATTTTCTCAATATCGCTAATGATTTGCATCACCCGTTCCACATCGCGTGGATTGCCGCGCACCACAATGGCATCGAGCCCTTCCAAAAACTCAATCTGCACCGGGCCGATTAATTCTCCGCCTTGCTCTGGCGCCGGCTGCGGTTGCGGTTGATTTTGATCTGGGGGGTTCTGGTTTTGGTCCTGGTTCTGCGCTAGCGGCTGGTTGGGCGTTTGGGCAACTTGCAACGACGGACCTGTTGCTTGGCCCCCGGCTGCATTGCCGTTCTGTTCGCCATCCTTCGGCTGGAAAATCATGTTAATGAAGCGACTAGCGGGGGCATTGTCGCCACTTTGCGCCGCATTTCCACTATGGGTTCCACTAGCAGTAGAATTGCTCTCGCGCAAAGCAGAAAGCGCCTTGATTACGTCGGACGTATTCGCCGCGTTCAAGGTCACTACCCGCGTATTGTCGTTCGATTGCTGCGGATGATTGTCGAGCGATTCGACAACCCGCGCCCAAGAATCGGCCAATTTAACTGGACCTTCCAAGGCCACCTGTCCGGCCTTGCGATCGACAATCAAGTTGACGGTGCCGCCCCGCGTTTCCAAAACGTAGCGTGCCCAGTCGCCGTTATGTTCAATGGTCACCGGCAACGGCTTGCCAAACACGCCGTTCAAGGCCGCTTCGAAATCGCGCCAGCTAAGATGCTTCAGCGGCACAACTTTTGGACCGTGCATGCTGACGGTCTGGCTCGGTGGCCCGGCCGTCGCGCTATTGCTCTTCAATCCACTGCCTTGCAGGATTGCTGATACTTGCTCTTGGACGGTTGACGGCGCAATCACCAGAATTTGGGATGTCCGCCCGTCGGGTGAAATACGCACTCCGCTGTTCGGAGGAAATTGCTTCGTCAAGCGCTGAACGACCTCGTCCAGCGTAGCCGGCGGTGACACCGTGTAGGCCCGCACAATCTGATCCTGCTCACCGCTTGCGCGATTTACAGCAGAACTGGGCGACGTCAGGGTCGGCGCATCCTGTCCGGCAGCAATACTGCCGCACAAAAAGAGTGCTGGGATTACGAATCCCATTCGGAATGCAAGACAATCGGTTAATTTTGGGCTGTTCATACGAGGGGGGACTAAAGCTTGTTTTCCTTGGCCGTAATCCAAATTGGATAAAATCAATCGCAGGAACGCTGGGAAACGCAGCCCGGTAGCGGCCCGCAAACTCTGCGCAATGCGAATAATCGGAATAAGCTTCCCAAATCTCCAAGAAATCCAGAAAAGTCCTCAGCAGCATGTTAAGTCGAATGATAATGGGAGTTTTAGAAAAAATAGGAAGAAATGTTTCCGGTACGGATGCGAACAATTTAGGCCAATTTTGCGTCCGCTCAGGCGAATTACTGCTAGCACGCTGTTCCCGGGATTGAAACTTCGCCTTGCAACAGCAGGTACAATGCCACGGTAAGAAAACCCCCCTGCGCACTGTGCCACGGTTGCTGTCCCACCACGCTGTGGCGACGGCGCCAGCCCCGCCCGCCTCTCATTCAACCATCAACACAATTAAAAGGACCGAAGTCAGATGGCCCTTCGCCAAAATACCTGCGTTCGATCATCTACGTTATTGCGTTTCACTAAGGGGCGCCCGCGAAAGCCTCGCTACTGTTGGCTGTCGGTGCTGGCGGTGCTGCTGCTGTGCTCCACAATCTCTGCGTTGGGAGCCGAACGTGTTACCGCCGAGAAGCTATTGCCAAAAAACACGCTGGCATACGTGCATGTGGCCAGCGTTCCCGAATTGGTCGAGGCATTCAAGCAAACCAATTTGGGACGGATGATTGCCGATCCCCAGGTGCAGCCCTTCGTGACCAAGCTGTACGAAGCCGCCAACAACGCGCTGACTCAAGTGAAGGAAAGCACCGGGCTATCGCTGGACGAAATTGCTCACATTCCTCAGGGCGAACTTACGCTGGCAATGTTGCCGACCGCAAAGCCTGTTGCTGAGGGTCCGTCGAAGCCATTCGGATTTGTGGCCTTGGTCGATTGCGGCAACAGCATTGAATCGGCCCGCAAATTCACCGATACCATTCACGCCGCGCTGGAACATAACGGCTATGTAGGACGGCAGGAAAGCGTCGATGGATTTGTCATTTCGATCTACGAACACGGGGGCGATTCCCCATCTCTGGTGTCGGTGGAGCGCGATAACACGCTGGTATTTTGCTCGAATTTAGATGTCGCCAAGCAACTGTTGTCGCGCTGGACAACCAACAATGAAGATTGCCTGGCGGAGAATCCAAAGTTTGCGGAAGTTGTGAACCACTGCCGCGGCACCAAAGGCGAAGAGCCGCATTTCACTTTTTTTGCAGACCCCATCGCCATTTTCTCGGAAATTGGGAAAACCGATGCGGCTGCCCAATTGGCGCTGGCCATTCTGCCAACGATTGGCTTGGATGGAATTAAAGGCGTGGGAGGCAGCTTTGTTCTGGCGACGGAGGATTTCGATGGTATCTCGCAACTGTATCTGGCTCTGGGCTATCCGCGTTCCGGCGTGCTGGAGCTCATTGCACTCGATTCGGGCGAAGATACGCCGCCGGTTTGGGTGCCGGGAGATACGGCCAGCTATGCGTCCATCCATTGGAATTTGCAGCAGACATTCGAAAAGGGAACCAAGCTGGCCGACACGTTTAACGGTCCCGGCGCCACCGCGAAAAGCATTAACGACCGAGTGCAACGGCGCGCCGGAATCGATTTTGAGCACGAATTGCTGCCGGCATTGACCGGTCGCATTTTGCACAGCACTTGGTTCGAACTGCCCGCCAAGCCAGGCATTGGCGCGCACAATTTAATCGCCCTCCAACTGCGCGATCCCAAGGCCTTTGCCGATATCTATCAAAAACTCGTCTCCAATTTGGGCGAGCGTTTGCAGAAGAAAGCATTCGCCGGAATCGATTATTACGAATCCACGGGTCCCACATATCTCGATCTAATTTTCCTCGCCTTTGACGGCCCGCGGCGCCGCCAAGACGAAACCCGGCCAGTTCCTTGTATGGCGATGCTGGACGATTGGCTGCTGCTCAGCGACCGGGCCGGCATTTTAGAGCACATTTTTTCGCACCGCGATGAGGTCGAGAACGATCTGGCATCATCGCTCGATTTCAAGCTCATCGCCGCCAAAATTGCCCGGCAGCCGGGGGGCGACAAGCCCGGCATGTTGAGCTTCAACCGGTCGGAATCGGGACTCAAGTATTTGTACGATTTGGCCAACTCCGATGACGCCCGGAAAGCTCTGCAGCAGCGGGCCGACACCAGCGTTTTCTTCAACGTGCTGAATCTAGGCCTGGACAAAAACCCGTTGCCGCCATGGGACGTGATTGCCCACTACTTGGCCCCGGAAGGCACGATGTTGATCGACGAGGATTCCGGCATTCATTACATGTCGTTCGCGCTCCGGCGAAAATAGAATAATGGCAACGTCGCCGCCGCGGTGGAATCGGAAGGCAATTCCACGTTCATTTACCACGCTCGCTCACTTTGAACGGTAATTCGTCTGCCGCCTCCGGTTCACAATCCGGCAGCAGTTCCACAGGCGGCCCCGCGATCGCCTGTTCCACGTCGGCATCGCTTAGGCGATAAATCAAAATCGAATGCCCGGCGTTGGCATCAGGCTCTCGCTGTCGCAAAAATGCGCACAGCCGGGCGAACCGCAATTGCTCGTAAAGGTGAAAGATTGGATTCATATTTTGCGTGCCGAAGCTGGCCGCTATTTGCCGAATTTGTTCCTCGTTGCCACCCGCATTTCGGTACGCTGCCACCGCTTGAGTAAACAATTGGTAAAACTGCTCGTAGCGGGCATTCCATTTGCCTGGAAACGGCAAGTAAACGCCGGGCAACATGGTGGCGCTAATGCAATACGTGCCGCCGATTAACGCTTGCGGAGGCAGTGTCGACGGAACGTCGAAGAAGCCCGGCAATCGGGTCGCCTCAATGCCATAGTACGTTGGCCATGCTGTGCCGAAGTATGAGAGGTAAACCGGCACTGCCGACTTGGCATCTTGCGGATGAGCGTCCAGCCAGCGTTTCAACTCTTTCAAATCCTGGCCCCAATCGAGCGAACTGTCGACTAAGTGCCGATAACCCTGTGCTGGACCGCCGGCCAGAATGTTGAAATAAGCTAAATAGTCGGGCCAAACCCAAACTGCGTCCAAGGCTGCCAGTGCCAACGAGACACACAACACAATTTGCGCGATTCGAATTGCCTTCGTGAAGTGATGTGGTTCGGCAATTTCGACGCGTTTGCCATTCTGCAGCGGGCTGCTAGTCCATTTCGATAACAGGAACCAACACGTGGCGGCGCCAGCTAAAATAAACATCGGCGGATACGTGGGGAGCAAATGCCGCTGCCCGATATTGATGTGGCTCGTCAGCGAAACGATCCAATACACGCTTAACAGCACCATCAACGGCGTCAGCGGGTACCAATGATGGATAGAAGCCTGGCTCGCCGGATCGGTCTGGTTACTCGTCCCGCGAAAAAACCAGGCGCCGATTGCAGCCAGCGCCAAAACGGCAAACACATCCAGCGGTGTTTTCACCAGCAGGCTGTAAGGAAAGAAGCTGATCCAACCGTGCGTGCGAAACTCGCCGTTCAAGAATGCGCGCCGAACTTCGGTGGTCGAAAGTGTATACGAAAGTCCATACAGAAAGGGCTCCGGCAACAAGCGGTGTTCACCCAGGAATTGAATAATTGGACCCGCTGCGCCCACGTTCTTCGTGAATTGCTCCCACGAGGTATCGACGGTAGCGCCATGACTGGCGCTGGGATTGAGCGTAGAGTATCGGAAACCATACGAAGCCCAAATCAACATGCCCACCGCCAAAATTTCCACAACCATAACTCCCGCGATCGCGGCGAGTTGTTTCAGCCTGCCACGAAGCTCGTACGTCTGCCCAAACACAACCAAGAGTGGCTGTGAATGAAAGCACCGTACGGCGAGCAGCACCAGTCCCATCGGGACAATCAGCACGCCGGAAAACTTCGACAGCAACAATCCCGCCATGGAGATTGCGGCGGCCAAAATCGCGAATATCGAAACTCGATGCAGCAGCGTCCACACTGCCCAAGCGGCCGCGCAGAAAAACAATGCGCTGGCAAGATCGGCGGTAATTAAAAAGCCATGGCTTAGCATCGTCGGCGAAAAGGTATATAACATCAGGCTGATTAAACTGCCGACTCCGCCAAATAATTGCCGCGACCAAAAATAAACGACCGCGCCCAGCGCCACGCTGAGCAAACCAATCATCGCGCGGGCCTGCAAAATCATGGCGTCGGCATTGTTGCCGGAATCGTACAAAAACCGATTTGCAAAATCGTACCGCTGGCCGTGCAGCCACGTAGGTTCATCCGGCGGCGGAAAGCGATATCCCTCCAGCCACACCGGCAATGCGGCCCAGCGCTGCGGCCAGTTGCCGCTTTCTGCATTGGAGCGATAGTCATTGGCCGACCAATAACTGTAACCGCTCGCTAGATGCAAGCCTTCGTCGAATGTCAGCGTTTTGCGGCTGGCGGCACTTAGCCCCAAGCAAAAATGAATGCTCAATAGCAGCGGCACCGGCCACAAAGAGTTTAGAAAAGCGAAAATCCGGCGGGTTTGTGGCGATTGGCGATCGTGCATCGTGGCAAATTCTTTCTGATCGTGCACAACTCATCTTGTCTTCCCGCCGCGCAGCTTGTCAATCAACCAGATTGTGCTGTTCCGGCTGTAAGCTATCCTTATCTGGAGTGTTGCGGAAAGCCTGCTCAAAAACTCTGATGTGGTTTCCAACCATCGTTCGCACATGGGCCAGTCCGGAATTTACTTGTCCGTTGTCATTCCGGCCTATAACGAAGAAGCCCGCGTTGCCGGCACCCTGCAGTCGGTAACCACTTTCCTCAAGCTCCAATCGCACGAATGGGAAGTGATCGTGGTCGACGATGGCTCCGCCGATCAAACCGCGCAAATTGTGAAGGCCGCAAATGCCACCGAGCCGCGCGTGCAATTGTTGCAGTACGAATCCAATCACGGCAAGGGTTACGCGGTGCGGCAGGGAATGCTGCACGCCAGCGGCAAGTATCGCTTGTTCATGGACGCCGACAATTCCACCACCATCGATCACCTCGGCCAGTTCCTGCCGCTGCTGGAGGCGGGCGTCGACATTGCCATTGGATCGCGCGCGGTCCCCGGCGCCAACATCGTCGTTCACCAACCACGATGGAAGGAATTGCTGGGAAAGTTGGGGAATCGGTGGATTCGGCTGTGGGCCGTTCCAGGCATTTTCGATACACAAACCGGCTTCAAGGCTTTTACGGCCGAGGCGGCACAAACAATATTCCCATTGCTGACGATCGACCGCTGGGGATTCGACGTGGAAGTGCTCGCCATCGCTCGCCGCCGCGATTACAAAATCGCGGAAATTCCCATCCGCTGGGTCAACGATCCGCATTCCAAGGTCACCGCTTGGGCTTACTTCGAGGTCCTTAAAGATGTGCTGAAAGTCCGGCGCAACCTTTGGAAAGGGATCTATTAAACGCCCGATTGGCGGGTAAATGCTTAATTAACCGCCTCACGTCCGGTGGCTGGGGTCGAACGAAGTGAGCCCCAGCGGTCGGGTGGCTGGGGTCGAACGAAGTGAGCCCCCAGCGGCTTGAATTCCGGGGGGGCTCGGCGGCGACCCATCGGGTCACGGTGTGTCACCGGGCACGTGCTAAGCTTTTCTAGTGGCCGGCGGGTTGTCGTGGCCAGCCGCTGCCGCAATTGTTTTATGGGGAGCCGCAACATGCTGCGCTTAAAAGTTAGTTGCTCAATCGTCATGCTGTGCGTTGTCGCGCACTGCGCCCAACCGGCGATGGCGGACGTTTTGCAAAACGATTTTCAAAAACTGCAGGGCGTGTGGACTTTGTACTACGCTGAATGGGAAGGATCCAGCTTTTTGCCCGGCGCAAACGTGCGGCTGGCCATTTCAGACCATCAATATATGGTTGCCCCCAATACCGGCGCGGCCACGGTGGGTAATTTCGCACTGTACCAGATGTCCTGGCCGCGACAAATCAATTACGTTCCCTTCTCCGGTCCTGCGGCGGGACAAACCTGCCTGGGAATTTACAGCGTGATTGGAAACGTTCAGGTGGTCTGCTTCGTCCCGCCGGGACAACCTCGCCCGACAGATTTCAGCACCTTTCCTGGCAGCGGACGAATGCTGAATGTTTGGCTCCGGCAACCGTGAAAAACGGGAAGCGGAGTTTTGAGCGACGAGAGTCCCATTTCAGGCTTTACGACACATACATGCGCGTAATGGTTCGGCGCTAGATCGTCACGACGCCGCAATCTTTCCTAAATCGCCAAATCCAGGCGACCGCCTTGCAATTCGCCTGCTGGCGCGATAGGGATAACATATTCCAAGGACGATTTCCTACATTTTCGCTTGCCAAGCAGATTGGCCGGCGCGCTTCAAACTGAGTCTGTCAGCCGACGCCGCTACCCAATGCATGCCGGGCGAGAAGACTCACTGCCAGCAAGGGACGCTCCATGACCGAAGCAGGAAAAACGAAGGCGACCCATTCTAAAGCGGCGCCACAAAAATCGGCGGCTAAGCCGAAGACAAATGCAGAGAAATCACCGGCACAGCAGCCGGAATCGTCGCCCTCAGCCACCCCCGTAACCAAGCGAATTCTGCTGGTTGACGACGATCACGAAATTGTAGAATCGATGCGCTTGGCTCTGGAAGCGAACGGCTACCAGGTGTTGGTCGCTCGTGACGGCAACCAAGGATTGGTGCTGTGCGAACGGGAAGACCCCGATTTGGTCATTTTAGATATGATGATGCCCAAGCGGAGCGGATTTTTAGTACTCGAAAAGCTCCGCCGCACCAGGCCAGTGCCGCTGCGCGTCATTATGGTAACGGCAAACGAAGGCAGCCGGCACAAAGCCTATGCCGAAATGCTGGGCGTGGACGATTACATTCGCAAACCGTTCGCCATGGACCGGCTGATGGAAAGCATCGAGCGCCTGCTCAGCTAATTGGAAGCAGACCGTCCAATTTTTGCATCGCCGGTGATTTTTCGGCGCGGCTTCGCGCAAATTGGCAGCCACTGGCCCAAAAATTGCTATTGCTTCCAACGTGGATTGTGGAAATACTTAGGATAGTGGGCACACGCGCATGCCAGTTGTCTGGTCTGCGGAGAACGAGAAGTAGGCTCCCGCCAGTCCACCGCCTCGACACCACTTATCTGCTCTTTTGCAACCCTCTCTCACGCTTGCAGAGGCTCTGCGAGTTCCTGGGGCGTTCGTCGGATCTAAACGCTTGGGCGAGCATTCCATCAGAGTTCTCAGGGTTCTGCTTGCGCGCGGACGTAGTACTACCGTAAGCAAACAGAAACCATTTTGCATCAACGAATGCCCAGTTCTAACCCATCCCGCGATCCTACTGCGGAGGATATGCCATGACCGGCGGCCGCGAAATCGTCTCGCTGATTGGACAACGACAAGATCTCGATCAATTCCGCAAGAAAAACTGGGAAGGGACCTTCGACCAGTATCTGGATGTCGTTTCTCAAGAAGGGCAAGTCACACGCAACGCTTTCCAGCGCGTGTACGACATGATTCTTTCTTACGGCACCGAAACATACGAAGTCGCCCGCGAAAAACGCCTCCACTATAAATTCTTCGGCGACCCCGATAACAACGGTCGCGATGCCGTGTTCGGCCTCGATCAGGCCCTCACGCAACTGGTCAACGCCTTCAAAAGCGCGGCCCAAGGCTATGGCATTGAAAAACGGGTCCTGTTGTTGCACGGTCCGGTGGGCAGTAGCAAAAGCACCATTGCTCGGCTGCTAAAAAAAGGCCTGGAACGTTATTCCCAAGTCGATAGTGGGGCTCTGTACACGCTGGGTTGGGTCGATTTGGAAGATCCCGACCAGGTGCATTGGTGCCCCATGCACGAGGAGCCGCTACACCTCATTCCGCACCGCTTCCGCGCAGAAATTCAATCGCGGCTGAACGCCAACCGCGGCCCGCACGAGTACCAAATTCGTGTGCACGGGGAGCTATGCCCCTACTGCCGCTATGTGTACGGCGATCGGCGGAAGCGCTACGACGGCGATTGGACCCGCCTCATTGCCGATGTGCGCATCAAGCGTCTTATTCTCAGTGAGCAAGATCGCCTGGGCATTGGCACATTCCAACCCAAGGACGAAAAAAACCAAGACAGCACCGAGCTCACCGGCGATGTCAATTATCGCAAAATCGCTCAATACGGCAGCGACAGCGATCCGCGGGCCTTCAATTTCGACGGCGAGTTCAATATTGCCAACCGGGGCGTCATTGAGTTTGTGGAAGTGCTCAAGCTCGACGTGGCGTTCCTCTACGATTTGTTGGGCGCCAGCCAGGAACACAAGGTGAAGCCCAAAAAATTCGCCCAGACCGATATCGACGAAGTCATCATCGGCCACACCAACGAGCCGGAGTATCGCCGCCTCCAAAATAATGAATTCATGGAAGCGCTGCGCGATCGAACGGTAAAAATCGACGTCCCCTACGTCACCACGTTGACCGATGAAATCAAGATTTATGAAAAGGATTACAACAAGCAAAAGGTTTTAGGCAAGCACATTGCTCCGCACACCATCGAAATGGCCGCCATGTGGGCCATTCTTACGCGGATGGAGGAACCCAAAAACGCGAACCTGTCGCTGCTGCAAAAGCTCAAGCTGTATAACGGGAAAACGCTTCCCGGCTTCACGGAAGACAACGTGAAGGAGCTGCGCGAGCAAGCCACCAGCGAAGGCATGCTGGGCATTTCCCCGCGCTATGTGCAGGACAAAATTTCCAACGCCCTGGTCTCGCACCCGGAGGCCACCAGCGTTAATCCGTTTATGGTGCTCAACGAATTGGAATCGGGCCTCAAGCATCATAGCCTGATCACCAATGAGGAAACGCGGAACCATTACCGCGAGCTGATTGGCGTGGTGAAGCTGGAGTACACGAACATCGTGAAAAACGAAGTGCAACGGGCCATCGCCGCCGATGAAGATGCGCTCAAGCGACTCTGCTCCAATTACATCGACAACGTCAAAGCCTACACGCAGCGCGAAAAAGTGCGCAACAAATTCACCGGCCAGTACGAGGAACCCGACGAACGGCTGATGCGGTCGATCGAAGATAAAATCGACATTCCCGACAGCCGCAAAGACGATTTCCGCCGCGAAATCATGAATTACATCGGCGCGCTGCTCATCGACGGCCGCCCCTTCGATTACAAGAGCAACGAACGGCTGCATCGGGCTTTGGAGCTCAAGTTGTTCGAAGATCAAAAAGACACGATCGAGCTTACCAGCCTCGTTTCCAACGTGGTCGATGCCGATACGCAAGTCAAAATCGACGTGGTCAAAAGCCGCTTGATCCGCGATTTCGGCTACGACCAGGAAAGTGCCACCGACGTGCTCAATTATGTCGCCAGCATTTTCGCCCGGGGCGACGTAAAGCAATAAGGACCGCTCATGGATAAAAGCTGAGGATTTGCGGGCCATGGTTCTAAACATCGATCATGATCATCGCCGCTTTCGCCACATTGTGCGGGGCAAAATTCGCGAGAACCTGCGGAAATACATTACGCATGGCGAAATGATTGGCCGCAAAGGACGCGACCTGGTCAGCATTCCCTTGCCGCAGCTCGACGTGCCCCATTTTCGTTATGGCCGGAACGGCTCCGGCGGGACAGGGCAGGGGGAGGGTGAAGTTGGTCAGCCCATTGCCGGCGGCAACGGAGGAAACAAAGGGGACGGCAAAGGCCAGGCGGGCAGCGATCCCGGCCAGCACATTCTGGAAGTCGACGTGCCACTGGAAGAACTGGCGGCCATTCTGGGCGACGAGTTAGAGCTGCCGCGCATCGAGCCCAAAGGCGCGGCTACCATCAGCCAGGAAAAATCGAAGTACGACAGCATTCGCCGGACGGGTCCCGAATCGCTGCGCCACCGCAAGCGCACCTATTTTCAAGCTCTCCGCCGCCAAATTACCACCGGCACGTACGATCCACAACAGCCGGTCATTCTGCCCATTCCCGACGACAAGCGTTACCGCTCCTGGAGCACCATCCAACAGCCGCAAGCCAATGCGGTCATTTTGTACATGATGGATGTTTCCGGCTCGATGACCGACGATCAAAAGGAAATTGTGCGCACCGAGGCCTTTTGGATCGACACCTGGCTCAACAGCCAATACGACGGCGTCGAGGTGCGGTACATCATTCACGATGCCGTGGCCCGCACGGTCGATGAAGACACGTTTTATCACACGCGCGAAAGCGGCGGCACGCGGATTAGCTCCGCTTACAAGGTTGCCGTCGATCTTATTCGCAAGGAATTCGACCCGGCCGCCTGGAATATTTATGGCTTCCAATTTTCCGACGGCGACAACTGGGGGGAAGATAACGATCAAAGCCTACGCTTGCTGGCCGAGGAATTATTGCCGACCGTCAATTTGTTTTGCTACGGCCAGGTGGAAAGCCCCTACGGCAGCGGCGAGTACATCCGCGCTTTGAAAGGCCGCTTCGGCGACAAGCACGACAAGCTGGTGCTCTCGGAAATTGAAGATAAAGAAGGCATTTACAAATCGATCAAAGCGTTCCTCGGCAAAGGCAAGTAATATAAAGCCGCGACCGTTGGTCGCGCGGCCAACACTGACAACTGACCACTGCCCATGGCCACCGTCACCCATTTCGAACCGTTGCCCAGCTACCTGGCCGATATTCAGCGGCAAATGGAGGAATACGCGCGCGGCTATGGGCTCGATTTCTATCCGACCATTTTCGAAGTCGTCGATTACGATCAATTGAACGAAATTGCCTCCTACGGCGGCTTTCCCACCCGGTATCCGCATTGGCGGTTCGGCATGGAATACGAGCAACTTTCCAAGGGCTATGAGTATGGCCTGCAAAAAATTTACGAGTTGGTCATCAACAACGATCCCTGTTACGCCTACCTGATGCGGTCGAATCACACGACCGATCAAAAGCTGGTCATGGCGCACGTGTACGGCCATTGCGATTTCTTCAAGAACAACAACTGGTTCAGCCAGACGAATCGCAAAATGATGGACAAAATGGCCAACCACGGCAACCGCGTGCGGCGGTACATGGATCGCTTCGGCGTGGAGGATGTGGAAAACTTCATCGACGCTTGCCTGAGCATTGAAGATTTAATCGACGTGCACTCGCCGTTTATCAAGCGCAACGCTGACAAGCCCAAGTACGAATTCAAGCGGGCGGACGAAGAGGAATTTTCCCCGGTGGCCGGCCGGTTTGCCGCCAAGCACTATCTCGATCCGTTCGTGAATCCACCCGAAGTGCTGTCTGCCGAAGCGGAGCGGCTGCGGAAAGAAAGAGAACTGGAAGAAAAGCGCCCCACTGGCCCGGCCCGCGATGTCATGAAGTTCATCATTGACCACGCGCCGCTTAAGCCCTGGCAAATGGACGTGCTGTCGATCATTCGCGAGGAAGCGTATTATTTCGCTCCGCAAGGCCAAACCAAAATTATGAACGAAGGCTGGGCCAGCTACTGGCACAGCACTATTATGACCCGCCAAGGGCTGGAGCCGGGCGATGTCATCAACTACGCCGATCATCACAGCGGCACCATGGCCAGCAGTCCCACCCGGCTAAACCCGTACAAGTTGGGCATCGAACTTTTGCGCGATATTGAAGACCGCTGGAATAAAGGCCGCTTCGGCAAAGAATATGAGGAGTGCGACGACATGCGCCAGCGCCGCCAATGGGATACCGGCGCCGGACTGGGCCGCCAAAAGATTTTTGAGGTCCGCCACATTTACAACGATTTAATGTTCATCGACGAGTTCCTGACGCTCGATTTCTGCCGTCAGTACAAGCTGTTTTCCTTCAGCTATCACGAAGACACGGACACATACAACATCGAAAGCCGCGAGTTTCCCAAAATCAAGGAGCGGTTGTTGTACAGCCTCACCAATCGAGGCCAGCCCATCATCCAAGTCCGCGAAGGAAATTACAAAAATCGTGGCGAGCTGTTTTTGGAGCACGTGCACAATGGCGTGGACCTGCAAATCAACTACGCCCACGATACCCTAGCGAACCTGCATCGGCTGTGGGCTCGGCCCGTGCATATTGAAACGCAAATCGAAGGCAAACAGACGACCTTTTCCTTCGATGGCAGCGAACACAAAACGGAAACCGCCAAGTGACTTATCAAGCCGCGACCGCCCGTCGCGCGAATCGCAAACCGGCTTTTCAACGCGCTAACGGCTTAGCCAAGAGCCAGCAGCCTGTGACGTTTTCCGATCACCGCGGCAACCAATGAATAGTTCCAGACACCCGATCACCAGACTCCTTGCCCCTCATTCGGCGCACAATTTGCAATAAAAGGTAATGTCGCACGACGATAACAACTTTAGGCCCAGCACCGTGGATATCCGTTTTTGTGAGCATCGCCATGACACTCAAATCTCAAGCCCAAAGCACGCTCTCCGCTGTCGCCCCTTTCACGCAAGGGCACTATGCTCTTAACGCCGCGGAAGGTGCCTGCCGGCTAAGCGCCGAAATTGTCGCCCTGGATGGCTTGGCCTTGGCGTTTGAGCACATCACGGTGGTCAGCGATGCGATGGCGTCCGCTCCCATTGAACAGCTCAAAAAAGTGGCCGATGCACTTTCCAAGCGGCTCACCTATTTATTGGAGCCGATTAGCCCCATCGAAATCGATGCCGACCAGTGCGTGGTGCAGCTTCGCTCCAATCCACCGCAGCGTGATGACAACGGCACCCGTTACTACGAACTGCTGGTCCGGCGCGGCGGGGAAATCAGCCTGCGCCGCTTCCAAAAGCAGCCCGGCGGCGCGCGGCAAACCGTGCCCGCACAAGTCACACGGGAAGTTTTCCTGCGCCTGATTGAGGATTTTGCCGACGCCGCGCGGTAGCTCCCCCCAGCCTGTTTTCCATCGCCCCTGCTCTAATCGGCGCCTTTTTCTTCCCAAGCGCACTCTGCGCCCACTGCGGTGTTATATAATGCGGCTGTCGCAATAAGTTCGTTTTCTGCGATCTGCTTCTGCCTGCTGCCTTCTGCTTGCTGCCTGCTTTTTCCTTCGACCTGTAAGATTTTCCCGCCCTGGTGCGTCTAATGCTGGTAATCATGAGCGACAGCCCGGCCAGCGCATCCGCCACGTCCAGCGGGATTCGTCGGACGGCTCCGGCCGTGGACGAAATGGCCTTGCTTGCGCAAGCCCAGGCCGGCAGTGCCGCAGCATTCGATGAACTCATTACCATTCACCAGGAGAAAATCGCCCGACTAGTGCAACGATTGCTGGGCTGGCAATCCGACGTGGAAGACGTGGTCCAAGATGCTTTCCTCGATGCCCTCGTGGGACTGAAAAAGTTTGACGGCCGCAGCACGGTGCTCACCTGGCTCACGCGGTTGGCCATCAACCGCTGCCGCAGCCAGCAACGCAAAGCGTGGTTTCGAAAAAAACTGCACCTGCGGCTGCGAGACAATACAACAAGCCTCGAATACCAACCGGCAGATCATTCCGCAGTTACCAAAGAAACCGCAGAGCAAATCTATGCCGCCATCCGTAAACTTGCGCAGCGCGATCGTGAAATCATCGTCCTACGATATTTGGAAGAACTGCCCGTCGAACAAATTGCCGCAGTGCTGAACCTGGGCCGTGGCACGGTCGATGTCCGCTTAACCCGCGCCCGCCGCCGCCTGGAAAAACTCCTCAAGCCAATCCTGAAGGAAATTTAACCGCCCAGAAGCAAAGTCGCGGAGAATCAGCCGCGAATAAACGCAAATGAACGCGAATCAGAGAGAACAATTATTTCGTTTCCGAAAACCGGGTGTTGTCCAATGATTTTTATTTGCGTTCATTCCCGTTCATTTGCGGCTGATTTTGCCCTTCTCCGTGTCTGGGTGCTTCTGTGGTGAAAATGAGCCGGCTTATGAACTCGGACGATCCATTTTTGCGAACATTGCAGGCTGCCGACGCTGCCGCCACGCCGCCATTGCCGCAAGCGGATTTGCCACAGCAAGTCCGCCAGCGCCATGCGCGGCAATTGCGAACGGTCCGGAAATGGAAAATTGGCGTAGCCGGCACGGCCATGATGTTGGTGTGCATTGCCACATTCATCATCGCCCATAAGCTCCCGGTTCGACCGGGAGACGCAGCGCCGATGGATGCTACTTTAGCCGGCAACCCCCGGGCGGAGCCCGGGGCTAACGGGTTGTCGCCATCCGACATTTTGCAACTGCGTGTCCAGGCCGATGCGCTCGGCGCCGAAGCTGACGCGCTCCAGCGGCAATTGACTGCAGTCCGCCAGGAGCAAACCCGGCAAGATTTGCGCGACGAATACCGCCGGCAACTGGCCGCCAACGCGCAAACCGACACCGGAGAGTCAGCTATCGATCGCGCCGCCGCTATTGCGCTGTGCCAAGGCGATTATTACTGGGAGCAGCAAGCCCGGCAGCCAGCTCGGGCGGCTTATCAAAGCGTGCTGGACAATTTCCCGCAAAGTCACTGGGCCGTGGTGGCCCAAGAACGGTTAAATCAATTTCAGATGAATTGAAGCGAGGTCCACGATGAAATATCGCCCCGTAATCATTTTTGCCTTTGCGTTGTATGCAATCCTTCGTCCGCTTTTGGCGTTTGGACAAGTTGACCGCGATCAAAGCGAAAGGATGTTTACTTCCAGTGTCCGAAATGTTGTAAACAATCGAAGGCTCTCCGTGTTGTTTATTCCCATAGAGATAAAAGAACCCACGGACACCAATCGGCTCAAAGATTGGATTCACATTACTTCTTGGGACGCTGTAATTAACTCCTGCCTAACAGAACATCCACAAGTGATTTCGGATGCCCTTAAAAAAGAATTTCCAAAATACAATGCCAAATTGCTAATCGAACGAGCAAGACGAGGAACGGCGACAGATTCGCAGGAGAACACGGTTTCGGTGCACCTGGCTCCCACGTCATCAACCTATGGGTCCGTCCTGCAGTTAGTATTCAACCCTCAACTTTCGCTAACGAATGAAAGTTATTCTGACGCGCAGGTGCAAACCATACTGCGTTCCTTACGACAGGATATCGTGGAAAATCTTTCCAAAGTCTTGCCCGACTTTAGCGCGGCATACATTACCAAACAGCTTGCCGAGCGCCGGGAAAACCTGCAAAAAGAGCTCCAAGCTCTCCAAAATCACGTAGCTTCCGCTCATGATGTTCTGGATCATAACGTCGGCATGCCATCGGAAAAATTCAGCGAGCAGCTGGCGGAAATCAGCCGTCAGCAAATTACCGTCAAGCTCTCGCTGGTTGGAATGGAAGCCCGCGAGCAAGCGATTGCCAAGGAAATTGCCCAAACACAACAAAAAATGTTTGAAAAGACCGCGTCGGACGATACCGTCAAAAACTTGGAGCACTTGCTGCAGCTACGAACCGAACGGCTGGAAAGATTGAAAAAAATGCGCGACACCGGAGCCGTACCGGCGACCGACGAGCAAACCGCCGAAGCCGATGTGTTGACCGCCAAGATCGAGCTAGATAAAAGCCGTGCCGCACTCAAGCGTGCCAATGGCGGCGAACAACTGGATGCTTGGAATAATGAGCTCAGCCATATTGCCATCGACCGGGCAGAAACTGAAGCCCGATTAAAGTTCTTGGCGCAAGCAGGCGACGAAACCACGCAGCAACTGCGCGACCGCCGCTATGCCGAAGGGATCGCGGCAGAAGCCCAGACGAAACTGGCGACGGCTGTAAGCCAGCTCCACATCCTTACAAATCAATTGGAGCAATTGACAATGGAGCAGGGAAAAATCGAGCCGCTGCGCGTCGTGTTACCCGATGAGCCGGACGACAATATCCAACCAAGTCTGCCGGTGGACGCCAACTCGAGCAAAAATGGAAAATGACAGCCGGTTGGCCGATCCGCACTCAACGAGTATATTTAGCCCCGGGTCAATGACCCGGGGCAATGCTTTGCCTGGATTGGTTCGGAAATGGTACAATTGCATGGATTGGATTTCTCTTTCTACAATAGCAATGCGCAAGCAATTATGACTCACACCATTTCGGTACATTTTGACGGCAAAGTTTTGGTCCCCGATGAACCATTACAGTTGCCAGTCGGGCAGTCGCTGCGCGTTCATTTAGAGTTGACCGACTCGACGACCGATAAGTTCGCCGACTTTCTAAATCTGGCGGCTGACTTGCCTGATGCGCCGACTGATCTTTCAGTGCAGCACGATCATTACTTGTACGGAACCCCCAAGCGATGACGGCGAAATTGGACAATGTCTTCGCCGATACTTCATTTTGGATTGCGCTGGTAATCAAGCAAGACCAGTTCCACAATGCCGCGCGCCAGTGGTCTCAAAGAGTCGGTGGGCGGATCGTCACAACGACAGCAGTGTTACTGGAAACCGCCAACGCTTTATCGCGCCCCAAATGGCGTAACCACGCGGTCGATGTGATCAATCGCATTCAGCAGCGCAGCGATGTCCAAGTTCTTGCCCTGTCTGCCGAGCTGTGGCAGGAAGCCTGGCAATTTTATTGCCAAAGGCCTGACAAGGCATGGAGCATGACCGACTGCATTTCTTTTGTCGTCATGCAAACCGAGCAGTTAACCAATGCCATGACTGCCGACGAGCATTTTCGACAGGCTGGATTTAGGGCTGTATTATTGGAGTTATAGTCGATGAGCGCCGATCCCGAGAATCGAAATACCACTTCCGAAGTTTCCCTCGAACCTCTCGAAGGCTGGCATTGCAGTCACTTGTTTTATCGCTTCGATCGGGCTCGCCTCACGACGATGAACCCGGCGCAAATTGCCGGCGGCTGCGAGCAGTTAGTTGGCATTTTGAATCCCGAAAGTTCCGATTCTCCTGCCCGGCTGCAAACCAGCATTGTGAGCGGACACAAGGCCGATTTCGGGCTGATGCTGCTCGACGCCAATCCGCTCAAAATTAGCGAAGTTCATCACCGCCTCCTGGCCAGTTGCCTTGGTCCGGCGATTGTGCCCACGTATTCGTTCACTTCGATTACGGAAGTTTCTGAGTATGTGCCCACCTTGGAGCAATACGGCCTACGGCTGGTCGAAGAAGGAGAGCAGCTCGATAGCCCCACGTACAAGGCCAAGCTCAAGGCGTACGAAAACCGCGAAGGCATGATGCGCAAACAACGGCTCACACCGGACTTGCCGCCCTGGCCCTCGACGTGCTTTTATCCCATGAACAAAAAACGGAAAGTGGGCGAAAACTGGTTTACGCTCCCTTTTTCCGAACGCAGCCGCCTAATGGCCGAGCATGGCCGCACGGGCATGACCTTTGGCGGCAAGGTCACGCAGCTGATCACCACTTCCGCCGGCTTTGACGATTGGGAATGGGGCGTCACGCTGTGGGCCCGCAATCCGCAATTCCTCAAAGAGATTGTCTACACCATGCGGTTCGACGAAGCCAGCGCCCGCTACGCCGAGTTCGGGCCGTTTTACGTCAGCTACGTGACCACGCCCGCCCAGATGTTGGAGCACTGCCGGATTTCGCAGAAATAGATTATTTAGACGAGGTTTTTTCCGCCCCATCCGATTTTTTATCCCCCGATTTCTGTTTCTCAATCTGCGGCATCAGCACCAACGTTACCTTGGTCCCTTTCGGCGGAATGTTTTCGGTAAACGCTTCAAAGAGCAAATCGTCGTTGTCCGAGGTGCTTTCGACCGGCACGTCGAGCATGGCGTCAGGAAAGTTGGAAACGCAAATAAAATCTCCCGCTTCGGCCATGTAATAGCGCTGCTTGGTCGCCTCGTCGACGTAAAACCCGCTGCCGGCAAACACCCACGATTGCGCCATCGGCTTCTTGGTTTTCACGTCGCGCACCCAATCCTGGGCGCGAGCTTTGTGCTGATCTCCCTTGTCGTCCATCCAATAAGCCATAATTTCCACCTTCGTTCCCGTGGGCGGAGCGAACTTGGGCTCGTACTTCACTGTCGTGCCGGGCTCGGCGCCCAAGGCCAGCAGCGCGGCATGCACGACATAGGCTTTGGTGTTGACCGACACGACCGATTCGTGCTCTTTCGTGCCTTTGGTCACGGCAAACATTTCCAACGCGCCGCGCGTGAGACAAATATCTCCCTGCAGAATCACTTGCTTGTTTTTAAAATCAACCCACACGTCGTAGTTCGGCATCAACCGTTTGAGTTCGGCGCTCGGATCGGCAGGATTTTTGGGCTCATCGGCCCGTAAATCGCCGCCACAATAATTCAGCAGGCAGCATGCAGCCAACCCCCACATGCCCAGCGCTGCGATTTTCCGAATCGGCATAACATGTCTCCTGCGGTCCAAGCGGGCACCGCTTTTATACGCGCAATAGTCATCCGCAAAAGATTTAAGTCCGCTAATTACTTGCTAAGATAACGCCATTGGCCCGCTACGATCAATACGGCGAAGTAAGCGACATGACCGCCAGCGAAAGGTTAATCGAGAATCTAGCGGCCGTCCGCCGCCGAATTTCCGACGCCGCCCGCCACAGCGGCAGAACGGCCGACGAAATTACGCTGGTGGCAGTCACCAAATACGTGCCTGCCGAATTGGCACAGCAGGTCGTTGCCGCCGGTTGTTCCACCTTAGGCGAAAATCGCCCGCAAGGATTGTGGGCCAAGGCCGAATCTCTGAAAAATTCGCCCGGGCAAATTCACTGGCATCTCATCGGCCATTTGCAACGCAACAAAGTGCCTCGCACCCTGCCGCTGGTATCGCTCCTTCACTCCGGCGACAGCTTGCGATTGTTGCAGGCCGTGAATCGAGCCGCCGCGGAGTTAAATCGCCCGATGCCCGTACTGCTGGAAGTAAACATTTCGGGCGATGCCACCAAGCACGGCTTTCGGCCCGCGGAAATGGAAACCGCTTTGCCAAATTTGACGGCTTTGCAGTGGCTGGAAATTCGCGGACTGATGGGCATGGCCAGCCGGGAAGGAGATTTATTGCAAGCCCGCCGCGAGTTCACCGCGCTGCGAGAATTGCGCGATCGGTTGCAGCGCGTGGCTCCGCCGCAGCTCACACTCCGCGAGCTTTCGATGGGCATGAGCGGCGATTTTGAAGTCGCCATTGAAGAAGGGGCCACGCTGGTCCGCATTGGCTCGGCCCTGTTTGAAGGCCTGCTGGAGTGAAGCGCTTCCCGGCAATCTTCTCGCCCACAGCCTTCGAACGATCTGGCGTGGCAAGCCATCACTCGTAGCGAATGGCTTTAATTTCAAACTTCATTTTGCCGGCCGGCACCGGAATTTCCACGCGCTGGCCAATTTTGCCGCCGAGCAACCCTTGCGCCAGCGGACTGGTGACGTTGATTTTTCCCGCGTCATAATCTTCCTCGCCGGCGCCCACCAGCACGAAGGTTTCTTCATCGCCAAAATCGAGATCCTTCACGACGACCGTAGCCCCAAACGCCACCTGGTCTTTGGGCATTTTGGAGGTATCGACAATCGAGGCCCGTGCCAACTTGTCGCGCAGCAAGTTAATTTTGGCTTGCAGCAATCCCTGCGATTCGCGCGCGCCGTGATACTCTGCGTTTTCGCTTAAATCTCCCTCGCTGCGGGCGTTGGCAATCCGCTGGGCGATTTTCGGCATTTCCACTTGTTCTAAATGATCGAGCTCGCCTTTGATCTTGTCGTATCCGGTGCGAGTCATCGGAATTAAATCAGACATAGTTCAAGTACCTCGGCGCGAAGCCATCTCGGCCCATCGGAGCGCAAAAAAAACGCGGCCTCCCACGGGGGAGACCGATCCAAACATTGTGGCCATGCCGTGGCCGGTTGTAAAGATGGCATCACGCCGTGTGTTCGACGCAGAAATAGGGTATAATTTCCGCATGGAGGTTACCGTGGCTACCATTTCCACCGCCCAGCGGCAACAATCATCCGGGGAATTGCATTTAGGCCCTGACGATGCCGGGCGCTTGCTCACTCGCCGCGAGTTCGCCGAGGCAACCTACCAAGAACCGTTCATTTACGAACGGGTGAAAGGACGCCTAGTTGTGATGTCGCCCGCGGGTCCACAACATCGTGGCATATCGCGACCGTTTCGCCGCGAGTTGGGCGGATACTGGCACAATCATCAGCAATTGGTCGACGAAGTTGATGTCGAAGGCTGGGTGGCGACCAGCGATGACGACGATCGCATTCCCGACATTTGCATCTATTTAGCCGGCCCCCACAGCGGCCAAGTCGTTCCCCACCGGGTACCCGGCCTGGTGTTTGAATTCGTTAGCTCCAGCCGCGCCGATCAGGAACGCGATTACATTCACAAGCGAGGGGAATATTATTCGATCGGCGTCAAAGAGTATGTAATTGTCGATCGTTTTAAGAAATCGGTTTTGGTGTTAACTCGCGGTTCAACCGATTTTGAGGAGCGCATTCTCAAAGCTGGGAGCTCCTATTCTACAGCACTTCTTCCCGGATTGACCGTCTCCATTGACGACGCCTTTTCGGCTGCGGAAGCCGCTCCTCCGATCGAACGACACCCAGGGGAAAATCGCTGAGCGGAAACTATTTCGGCCGAGTGTCTTCCGGCAAATACAATACCCGGCCGCACGATTTGCACAGCACCACGCGGCCCATGTTTATTTCGTTGACCATGTTGCTGGTTAACTGCTGGTAACAACCCCCGCAACTGCCTCCTTCGATCGCGGCCATGGCATCTTCTCCCTTGGCCTTTACCACGCGCTGGTACATTTCGCGAAAATCGTCGGGCAGTGCGGATTCGGCTGCGGTCAATTCTTTTTCCAGCCGTTTCACGTCGGCCCGCAGCGCTTCCTCCTCGGCGCGAAGTTGCTGCTGGACCTTGCTGAGCTCTTCTTTGGCCTTGGCCACGCGGCCTTCCGCCTCGGGCACCAGCGATTTCATGCCGTCGAGCTTTTCCATGGCCTCCAGAATTTCGTCGGCCAACACGCTGCCGGCCATTTCGTCGGCGGCAATTTGATCTTTGAGCGCCTGATATTCGCGATTGGTATTAGCCTGGTTCAGCTTGACCTTCAACTCCGCCACTTTGCCTTCGGCGGTTTTCAGTTGCAGCTGCTTTTGATCGAGCGCCACTTTGCCGGCTTTCAAATCGGCCTGGGTTTTTGCCAGTTGCTCTTCGGCTTGAGCCACGCCAGCGGTGCGGGACCGCACTTGCTTTGGCCCCCGCTCGAGCCGTTCGCGTAAATCGGAAAGTTGCCGGTGAATGCGATGTAATTCGCGTAAGGCGGCAGCGTTAACGGCCATGATGTTTGGGCTTCAGGGTTGAGGTGCCAAGGATCAAAACGGACTCGAGCGTTTTTATGAACATCTCGACAAATAGGATCCGGAGGCTCATAGCCTCCGGATCCGGTCGCCGCGGCGACCGGCTATTATCAACACGCACTGTCAATCAACACGCTACACCGAACTAAGGCTCGCTCACAACAATAATGTAGCAAGAAAATCGAAACAAAAAAACCGCCGGCCGTGCGGCCGGCGGTATCCGTGCAATTATTTTAACTGTTTACAACTTGTCTATCCCGCCAGCGGCGTGGCGACTTCTTCCGGCAAAATGCCCGGCAGTCCGCCCAAAAACCCTTCCAAATGCCGGCTCCGCACCGGATGCTGCAATTTTTTCACCGCCTTGGCTTCAATTTGCCGCACCCGCTCGCGGGTCACTTTGAAAATGCGGCCCACTTCTTCCAAAGTGTAGGTGTAGCCGTCGCCCAGGCCGTAGCGGAGGCGGATGATTTCCCGCTCGCGATAGGTCAGGGTTTTCAGCAGCGATTCAATTTTCTGCCGCAGCAAGCCGTTGCTGGCCGAGTACACGGGGCTTTCGGTGCCGGCATCTTCAATGAATTCGCCGAAGCTGGCGTCTTCGCTTTCGCCGACGGGCCGATCCAGGCTGACCGGATGCCGGCCAATGTTCAGCACGCGGCGCGTTTCTTCCAGGCACACATCGGAGGCCGCCGAAATTTCCTCCGCCGTCGGCTCACGCCCCAGTTTCTGCTGCAACTGCTTCGCTACGTTGCGCAGCCTGGAAAGCACGTCGATCATGTGCACCGGAATGCGAATCGTACGGGCCTGATCGGCAATCGCCCGGGTAATGGCTTGCCGAATCCACCACGTGGCATACGTGCTGAATTTGAAGCCGCGGCGGTACTCGTACTTATCGACCGCCCGCATCAAGCCCGTGTTGCCTTCCTGGATTAAATCCAAAAAGCTGAGGCCGCGATTACGATACTTTTTGGCAATGCTGACGACCAGCCGCAAATTGCCGCTGGAAAGCTGCCGCTTGACCAGCTCGTAATCGTTAAACTGCCGGCTCACCACGGCCAGGCGGTTGCGCAAGCTGCGGGGGCTTTCCCACGTGAGAATCATCAGGCCGCGCAGCTCTTTGCGGAAGGCCGCCCATTCGTCGCGGCTCTCGGGGTCCTGGGCCAATTCCTGCATGCGGCGGCGAATGAAATCCATGCGCCGTGAAAACTCTTTGAGCTGCTTCACCAGCGGCTGCACGCGCCGCGTGCGGAGACTCAATTCTTCAACCAGCTGCAAGGCTTTGCGACGGCGGCGGCAAAACCGGCGCCGCGATTCCAGCCGATCTTGACGGCTGGTGCTGCGGCGAATGAGCTTACGGAAATCGTCCCGATTGTGCTCCCGAATTTGCCGCAGCGTGTTCAAATTGTGCGGCATGCGGGCCATAATTTGATCTTTGGTCAAGCATTCGGTCAGCGACACTTTAATGGTGCGATCGAACGGCAACAGGCCCTGATGCACTTTTTCCAGCGTGTCGATGGTCACTTGCATGGCGAAGTTGCAGCCCAACACGGAGCGGCGGAATCGCTTGCGCGTGACTTCGATTTTCTTGGCGAAAGAAATTTCCTGCTCGCGGGTGAGCAAGGGAATGACGGCCATTTGACTTAAATACATGCGCACCGGATCGTCGCTGAGCTTGGGCAGCTCGCCCGCGGGAAGGGCCAGCACTTCTTCCTCAGCCGACGCCGCGGGGGGCGCGGAGCCGTCGATCGGCTGCGAGCCGGCCGGCGGTTCGTTCAACAGCTCGATGCCCGCTTCGTCCAAAGCCATGAGCAGGTTATCGAGCTTTTCGGGATTCACTGCCTCATCGGGCAGGTAGGCATTTACCTGATCGTATAAGAGATAGCCTTGAGTCTTTCCTTTGGCAACGAGTTCATGCAAATCCGTAATGGGATGATCCACATTCCCTCCTCCGCGCCGGTTCCACCGGCACGTTAGGCAGACAACACTCCGGCCGGCCGGGCAACACGTTTGCGGGAGTTGCACCGGACGAGCCGCGACAAAACTTTCACCCCTCCATGGGCGAAGAAATGCTTTGCCGTTTTCGCTCTTGTTCGATCAATTGTTCCAGCAGGGCCAGTTCTTCCTCGGCCCCTAAGTTTTTATCACGCAACCGCCGGGTCTGGGCGTCCAAGGCGTGCTCCTGTTGTTTGCGGTGCAGCGTCGCCAATAAATCGCGCAAGCGTGCGGCGGGCTCCGCCGATGGTTTCATGTTTCCTTCATCGTCGAATGTTTTGGCCCGGCCTTGCTCGTCCAAATCGACCAGCAAAGTTTTAATCTGTGGCGAGTCAAACTCCAACAGCAAGCGATCAAAATCTGGCGTGATGCCGGCACGGCTCAATTCGCAACACCGCCCAAAAATTATTTTGGCCGCCGGCGATTCGAGATGCTCCACCAAAATAATTTCCGCAGCCGCTGGCACCGACTCGGGCTCCAACAACACAATTTCCAATAACTCGCACTCCCAGGCTGCCAGCGAAGCTACCGATAATGCCACGGCTGATACGGACGATGGCTCTTGCTCATTTTGAACTGCCGGCGATGATGCCGTTCGCCGCCGCATGTCGCGCAATCGAAGCCGCAGTTCTTCTTCCGCCACGCTGAATTGCCGCGCCAGCCGCGCTAGCACTTGATGTTCCCGCAAGCGTGCCTGCGCCGTAGTGCCCGATTGCAACCGGGGGGCTTTCGCCAGCGTGGTTAGCATTTCTTCCAGGGCCTGATTGATGTGGTGCATAGCTGGGCGCGGGCCGAGCTTGCTGGTCATGACGTTGAGCTTGTGTTCCAGGGCATCAATGGCGCCATCGAGAGACTGACGAAAAGCCTCTGGGCCGCGCTGCAGTAAAAAATCGGCCGGATCGAGACCATCGGGCAGCGTGACAATTCGCAAATCGGCTTGCTCGGCGACGAACAGGCCCAAAATTTCGTTGGCGCGCCGCTGGCCGGCTTCGTCGCCATCGAGCACCAGCGTAATGGAATCGGCAAAGCGGCGCAGCAGGTGGATGTGTCGCTCTCCCAGCGCCGTGCCGAGCACAGCAACGGTATTTTCAAATCCAAACTGTCGCGCCACGAGGGCATCGGTATAACCCTCCATCACCACCGCCACTCGGCTGCGGCCAATGGCATCGCGGGCAGAATCTAGCCCGTAAAGCATACTGCTTTTGGAAAACAGCGGGGTTTCGGGGGAGTTAACGTACTTGGCCGGATTCTCGGCCGCCAGTTGCGGCAAAATTCGCCCCCCCAGCGCGACTGGCCGCCCCTGAACATCGTGAATCGGAAATAACACCCGGCCGCGGAAGCGATCGTAATGCCCGGGCCCATCTTGTTTGCGCACAATTAACCCGACGGCTTCCAGCGATCGGGCTGTAATTTCGGTGCTGGCCGCTTGCTTCAACAGCCAATCCCAGCGGTCGTGGGCATAGCCCAAGTGGAAGCGGCGGATGCTGTCGTCGGTAATTTTTCGCTCCGCCAAATAATGGCGGGCGGGCTCCGCCTCGGGAGCGCTAACCAGGAAGCGATGAAATTGCTCCCGGGCCCACGCCATCGCTTGGTACAACGCGCGCTTTTCGTCTTTCTCCACACCGCCCGCTGCCAGATGCTTGCCGCCCGCCGGTTGGAGCGGAATGCCGGCCCGTTCGGCCAACATGGCCAAGGCTTCGGGAAACTCTACATTTTCCATCTTCATCATGAAGCTGAAGATGTCGCCCCCCACGTTGCACACCCAACACTTGAACGATTGCCGCTCCGCATTCACTTGCAAGCTGGGGCGCGTATCGTCATGCCACGGGCACAGGGCTTTATAGTTGCGCCCTTCGCGCCGCAATTGCAGATAGCTGCCGACGAGCTCGACAATGTCGATCGCTTGCCGGACACGCTCTTTGGTATCGAACAATGCAGGTGAAGCCACCGACAACTCCTTTGCGGTGCTTACTGGGGGAAAGGGGGATGCGGCCGGTTGTCGGAATCCCGGCACGCCGGGACGGTATCAATCAATTCTATAGAAACCGGCCTGAGGGCCCACCCTGACCCTGCCATTTTGCCAATTCTCCAACCCTCAGATTAGGAAAATCGGCCTTGCCATCCGTGGCAACGGGTCGATTATAGCGCGGTTTTTCCAGCCGGGTCAAGCCGATAAAATCGCGTGCCCAGACCTCGGAAAAAACGCTTGGCAGGCGTTTTTTTCGGCCATCAGCGGGTATGATAGAGAAAGGGCGAGCTTTTCCAATTCCAGAGGAATTTCGTATGCCGCAGGCGATTGTCGATCCGGCCGAATTACGCCGCTTTGTGCAGCATTTAAAGCAGTTCAACGACGAAATGCTGGAGCAAATGCAAAACGCCCAGCGGCAATTGACCACCCTGGGTTCCACCTGGCGCGACCAGGAGCACGAGCGTTTCCTCGAAGAATTCGAGCAGCAATTGCGCACCCTATCGCGATTTGTCGACATCACCAACCAGTACGTGCCGTTCTTGCTTCGCAAGGCGGAGCGCATTGAAGAGTATTTGCAGCAGCGATAAGCGGTCCGGTTCCACTTTTCGATTCCAGGTTTCCGCATGCCTGATGCCCGCGTGACCGATGTCTCCGCCATTGGCGAATTCCGCGCCGACATGGTGGAGTTTGCCAACATGGTGCGCCGCGCGCTGACCGATGTTCAACTGGAAGTTCGCCGCGGCATGGAATGGCTGACCGTCGAGCAGCCGGCCCATTGGCAGGCGGAAGTCCGCCGCGGTTATGACAATCTGGCGCACGCCAAAGACGAATTGGCTCATGCCCGAACTTACAAGCAAATTGGCGATTACATTCCGTCCTGCGACGACGAAAAAAAAGCAGTGGAAATGGCCAAGCGGCGTCTGGAACATGCGGAGCAAAAAGTGGCTGCGGTACGCCGCTGGTCGGTGGCTGCCCACCGCGCCGTCGACGAATTCCAAGGCCCGGTGCAACAGCTCATGCAAATGCTTGACAGCGAAATTCCGCATGCCATGGTCCTGTTGGAGCGGATGAGCATCGCCCTGGAGCAATACGCCACGGGCAAAGCCCCGGCCGCCGCCACGTGGGAGGAACTTACCGGCGCGAAGGAAAAGCAATCGGTCGCCAAGCCTGCCGACGAGGCCGACTCCGCCGCCAAACAATCCGACGCGGAAACAAAATCGGATAATTCCGCGCCGCCAAAAGGTGATAGCCAGGCTCGAGAATCCGCTACCGCTAATGCCACGGGAGCTAGTGCATCATGAGAATTGCCGATCTCACCAGCGGCGCCGCAAAAATTGCCGCCGCCCACAAATCGCTGCGGCTGAATTGGGAAGCCACCAAAGAACATTGGCATGACGAGAACCGCGTGCGCTTCGAGGAAAAATTTCTCGATCCGCTGGAGCCACAATTGCAGGCCGCGCTCGATGCCATTGGCGCCCTGGCCGAAGTGCTGGGCCGCGCCGAGCGCGAATGCGAATAAACGCCGAACGGGAACGCAAATCAACCATGGCCTTTTCCGCCGACTCTCAACGTAAAGCTTTGGCCGAATTGTATCGGCTATCTGCCGAGCGCGAGCAGGCCGAACGGACCATGCGCGCCGAATTTGAAACGGCCACGGCTCGCATTCAGCGCGAACTGAGTGATGCCCGGCAATCGGCCATCATGCAGTTTCAATTGGCACGCGACACCACGCAACGGGAATACGATTCCGCGATCGCCGGCACCCAGGCAGCGTACGAAACCCGCCACGATATTGCCGCCGACGAGCTGAAAAATACCCTGGCCGCCGTCGAGCTCGATTTTGCCAAAGCGCAGCGCAAAGCCAAGAAAAAACTGACCGAAGAGAATTGGGAAACCAACACGGTTTACGAGGCCACGCATAACGGGCCCAAGCTACAATTTGATGCCGACCAGCAGGAAATTCTCGCCCGGCACGATGTGGTCCGCAAAACCATTGACGTGGCCAATCGGCACCTCACCATTTGCCGCTTAAGCACGCTGCGGCGAATTCCCGCGCCGAAGGCCGCCGACTCCGCCGATGCCGCACAGTCGGAACATCCCGCTTGGCGCAGCGAAGAAGCCGCGCCGCTGCCGGAAAACCCCGCCCTGGCACTGGGCGATTTGGCCATGGCGGCCGTGAATCACCTGGAGGCTTTCCGAAAACTTCGCTGGCCGAATTTGCTCGTCGGCAAAAAGCCGGCCGGGTTCGTGTTTCTGCTGTTGGCACTAGGCTGCGGAGCCGGCTACGGAATTTTCGGCACGCACAATTGGACCAAGTGGACCTGGCTCATCGTCGGCGCTGTGGTAGGCATTATCGCTTCGGTGGCGCTGCTTATTTGGCTGTTTCGCAAAGCCAAGGCTGTGGCCGCTCAACCCTACGACCAGTTGCACGCCATGCTGCATCAGGCCGAGGAATTGCGCGTGGCGGCCATCAGCCAGACCAAAAAACGGTGCATTGAGGAAACCCGCAAAATTGTCGAGCGCCGCGATAACGAGCTGAAAGACTCGCGCGAAAAGTTCGACACGCGCATGACCGAAGCCCAGCAGCAGCACGCCGCCTCGCAAAAAGCGGCCCACGATAAACACGAACGCACCGAGGCCGAGCTGGTGCAAACTCGCGATGCCGCCCTGACCGAAGCCCACACGTCTTATCCCAAGCGGCTGGAAGAAATTCAGCAGCGCTACCAATCCGATCTGCGCACGGCCCAGCAGCATTCCACCGCCGATACGCTGGCCAACCGCCAAAAGCGCGATCAAACCTGGAACGATTTAGCCGAGCACTGGCGCGCCGGCATGGCCCAGGTTCGCGCCGTCATCGAGGAAAACATCAAGCAAACCCAACAATTCTTTCCCGCCTGGAGCGATCCACGCTGGAATACCTGGCAGCCCCCCACGGCGGCGGCGCCCACCTTGCCGTTCGGCCACTACCACGTCGATCTGCACACCATTCCCGGCGCCATTTCCAGCGACGAGCAGCTCAACGGCCTGTTGCCCACGCAGTTCAATCTGCCGGCTCTGCTGCCGTTTCCACAAAATGCCTCGCTGCTGTTCAAGGCCACGGGCGAGGGCCGCCGCATCGCCATCGAAGCCGTCCAGGCCGAAATGCTGCGAATGATCACTTCCATTCCGCCGGGCAAAGTGCGGTTCACCATTGTCGACCCCGTAGGGCTGGGCGAAAACTTCGCCGGCTTCATGCACCTGGCCGATCATGACGAGCTCTTGGTCACCAACCGCATTTGGACCGAGCCGTCCCACATTGAAGCCCGCTTGTCGGACCTGACCGAGCAAATGGAAAACGTCATCCAAAAATATTTGCGGAACGAGTTTCATTCCATCGACGAATATAACGTCTTCGCCGGCGAAGTGGCCGAGCCGTTCCGCGTGCTGGTGGTGGCAAATTTTCCGGTCAACTTTACCGAAACCGCGGCCCGACGTCTCACGAGCATTGCCTCCAGCGGCGCGCGCTGCGGCGTGTACGTGCTGCTAGTGAACGATGTCAAACTGCCGCTGCCGCCGCTGTTCGACATGAAAGACGTGGAAAAGCACGTCCTCACGCTCAACTGGAACGGCAAGCAATTTGCCTGGCAAGATCCCGATTTCGAGCGCTACCCGCTCCGGCTGGAATCGCCGCCGCCGGAAGAGCAATTCACGCAATTGGTGCAAATCATCGGCCGCGGAGCAAAAGCCGCCAAGCGCGTGGAAGTGCCGTTCGATTACGTCGCCCCGCCGCGCGATAAATGGTGGACCGGCGATACTTCCAGCAACATTCGCGTGCCGCTGGGCCGCGCCGGCGCCACCAAGCTCCAGTATTTGCAAC
>DASRSD010000049.1 GCA_035656635.1 Pirellulales bacterium | reverse complement strand
GTTGGGCGTAGGCGCCTATCGGGCACTGGTGGAAAAACGCCTCAATGGCGTAATGGTTTCGGTTCACGGTCAGTTGGAATTGAAATATGTGCCGTTCGAAGAGCTCGTCGACTCGCACACCTTAGTCACGATGGTGCGGTACATTGATTTGGATTCCGATTTCCACAAACTCGCGCGATTTTTGGAAACCGACGTGAGCGAATGAAGCAGCCTTAACGCTGCTCAGGCATTGCCCGAGCTAAGTTTCTCAGCCGCTGAGCGTACCTTTGGTACTGGGCACCCCTGGCATGCGCGGGTCGGGTTCAACGGCCATTCGCAGGGCGCGGGCCGTGGCTTTGAATACCGCTTCGCTAATGTGATGACTGTTGCGGCCGTGGTGTAAAATCACGTGCAAATTCATCAGGGCGTTGGCAGCCACGGCCTGCCAAAAATCTTCGACAAGTTCACTATCGAACTGGCCGATTTTTCGTGCTGGAATGGGCGCCTGAAACACCAGAGCATACCGGCCGCTTAAATCGACGGCCGACGTGACCAGCGTTTCTTCCATCGGCAGGGTGAAGTGGCCGTAGCGGCGGATGCCGGCTTTATCGCCGAGCGCTTGCTTGAGCGCTTGACCTAAGGCAATTCCGACGTCTTCCACCGTGTGATGCTGATCGACGTGCAAATCTCCCTGGGCTTGCACGCTCAAATCAAAGGCCGCGTGCTTGGCCAACAGCGTGAGCATGTGATCGAAAAAACCGACACCGGTGGCAATCGTACTGGCGCCTGTTCCATCGAGATTCAACTCGACGCGAATTTGCGTCTCAGCAGTTTTGCGATCAATGGTGGCGGTGCGGGACATGGGAAAATAAAATCCGAAAAAAGAAATTTATGACCCGGTAGTTTAGGGCTTCGAACTTCGGATTTGTTTCGAGTTTCAAATTGCGAATTTCGCGTTTTTTCAACTATACCATGCTGTGGAGCAGGGCCACGCAGGCATCAATTTGTTCGTCGGTGCCGACGGAAATTCTTAGGCCATCGCCCCAGCCGGGATAATCCATGTATCGCACGAGCAGGTTGGCGGCTTTCAACCGATCGTAGAGCGGTTTCACCGGCACGCTGGAATGCGGGTTCCAGACAAAATTCGCCTGCGAATCGACTGTGGCAAAACCCAAAGCTCGCATGCCGGCGGTCAGTTTGGCGCGGGTGGCCACTATTTTGGATTTGTTGGCGGTGAGCCAGGCCTGGTCATCGAGGGCAGCCGTAGCTCCGGCGATAGACAGGGCATCGCAGTTGTAGGAATCCTTCACTTTTTCCAACTCACGAATGATGTGCGGTTGCGCAATCATAAAACCGAATCGAAGTCCGGCCAACGCGTACGATTTGCTCAACGACCTGGTGACCATAATTTTGTCGGTTTGCTTCACTAATGCCACGCAGTTGGTATCGGCAAAATCGACATAGGCTTCGTCGACGAGCAACGGGCAGGAGAGCGCGTCGGCAATTTCGCGGACGCGGGCAGGTGGAATCATCGTGCCACTGGGACTGTTGGGATTGGGCAGAAACGCCAGTTTCAAGCGTGGCCGTGGCTTCGTAAAATCGTTTCCCAGCGACCAATCTTTGGAGAAGAAAACTTCTTCGGCCTCGGAACCCTGCAATTGCGCCAAGGTTTTGTACAGGATGTAACTGGGATACGGTAGCCGTAAAGAATCGCCTTGGCCAACAAATGCCCGGGTAGCAATGGTCAACAAATCGTCGCTGCCGTTGCCGCACAAAATCCAATTTGGCTCTACACCCAACAGCTCTGCAGCCCGAGTACGGAAGGCCGTGGCTAGCGGATCAGGATATTTTTGCAGCCCAAGTTGAATGGCCCGACCGATGGCCCGTTGCACGGCCGGGGATGAAGGATACGGATTTTCATTGGTATTGAGCTTGATAACATTCCCTTCGCGCGGTTGCTCGCCGGGAACATAACCGTGCATGGCCAGAATTTCGGGACGAATGAAAGCAGCCATTAGTGGTCAGTGGTCAGTGGTCGGGCGCTCATTGTTTACGCATTTACTTACTTATCCGCACGTCGATGCTGGCTTTGTGAGCCGTTAATCCTTCTTTGTCGGCCAGGCCGCGGATGTCGCCGGCCAGCGCGGACAGGCCGGTTTCATTCAGCGCAATGACGCTGCCCCCACGCAAAAAGTCGTTGACGGTTAATCCGGCGGCAAAGCGGGCCGTCCCACCGGTGGGAAGTACATGCGATGGTCCGGCTGCATAATCGCCGGCGGCCACAGGGCTAAAATGCCCCAAAAACGCAGCACCGGCGTGAGGAATTTGTTCGAGCAACGCTTCCGCATTCGCTGCCGCAATGTGCAAGTGCTCTGGCGCGATTTCGTCGGCTAGTGTACAGGCCTCGTTCGCATTGCGGGCCAGAATTAGCGCGCCGAACTGTTCCAAGCTTTGCCGGGCTAAATCACCACGAGATAAATGTGCCGTTTGACGCTGTAATTCTTCGGCCACCGCTTCGATCAGCGGCGGATACCAGGTGATCAAAATGCCTGAGCCGGGAGCGTGCTCGGCCTGGGCGATCAAATCGGCGGCGGTGAAATCGGGCCGAGCGGTTTCATCGGCCAAGACCAACACTTCGCTGGGACCGGCGATGGAGTCGATATCAACTTCGCCAAACACATGCCGCTTGGCTAAGGCGACGAACAGATTGCCGGGGCCGACTATTTTATCCACCTTGGGCACGCCGTCTACACCGTATGCCAAAGCGGCCACGCCTTGTGCGCCGCCCAGGCGATACACTTCGGTAATGCCCAATTCGGCGCAGGTGGCCAGCAGATCGGGATTGTACGCACCGAACTTTGTCGGCGGAGCGATGACGGCCAACTGCTTGACGCCCGCCACTTGGGCTGGCACAGCGGTCATCAACACCGTGGAAGGATACGCTGCAGCACCACCGGGCACACAAATCCCGACGCGGGCAAGCGGCAAATATCGCTGCCGCAAATATCCGCCGCCGGCCGGCAAATCTACCCGCACGTCGTGCTGCAAAATTGCTTGTTGGAAACAGAGAATGTTTTGGCGAATGCGGCGGATGGCAGCCAGAAACTCGGCGTCGGCCTGGGAATGGGCCGCGGCTAATTCGGCGGCGCTCACTCGCAGGGTGTCGGCCGTAAGCTGGGTTTTGTCGATGCGAGCGGAATAATCGAGCACAGCAGCCAAACCTTTGCTGCGCACATCCTGACAAATTCGTTCGACAACTTGCTGCGGCGAAAGGGGTTCTCCAAAAACCTCCATGGTGCGCTGGCGCCCGGCTTCGCTAACCACATTGCCTTGTGGACTAAGCCGCTGGCGAAGTTCGGCCAGAACTTGGCGGACGTTCGCTTGGCGGGTATCGATCCGCAGCAGTTGTAAAGAATGTGACATACTTATATGGACACCCGCCAGCGGCTCAGGTTCAATGGCGAAACCGCTATTCTGACCGCCAGGCGATTGCAGGAAAAGGGTGAATTGTGAGTCAATTTTTGTTGCTGCCACTTTCTCTGCGATGGTTGTTGCTGTTCATCGGCGGCGCTTGCTTGGGCGCACTTGTCAACTTGGGCATTTACCGGTTGGCCTATGGGAAGCGGCGGATCAGTCCGTGGTGTTTAACCAAGAGAAAAATTCCGCGACGAAGTTTGCTGGATCGAATTCCGATTCTCGGTTGGTGGAGCTTGCGGCGCGAGGCGGTCATTCACGGGCAGGGCTTTTGGGTACGGCCCATGCTCATCGAGCTGTGTTTTGCGCTAGGCGTGGCCACGCTATACCTGTTGGAAATTAACAATTATGCGCTGAACATGACCGAGTTTTGGCCGGGGCGGCAACCGGTGGAAGCACGCTTCGTTGGACCGCTGCACGCGCAATTTTGCATTCACGTGGTGCTATTAGCATTCATGGCCGTGGCCACGTTCATCGACATCGACGAGCAAACCATTCCCGACGCCGTGTGCGTGCCGGGCACCGTCGTTGCGCTATTATTGTCTGTGTTTTGCACGTCGCCGGCGTTGCCGTCGTTGCAAATTGATCCGAATGTTCCACGGCCGGACAATTTGGTGAGCCCGCTGCGGTTTGATTATCCCTTTACCAACACCGAAGGCACGGAAGCATTTTTGCGAAGCGGCGCGGCAGTAGCTATTGCCCTGGCGATTTATTGGGCGTGGTGCTTTGCTCTGCTGCCGCGGCGGTGGCGATGGGGAATGGGCGTTAGCAAAGCCTGGCGCGTGATGTGGCGGAGGATTGCCGCCCGGAGCGAATGGATGTGGGTGATGCCGCTGGCAGTGGCGGGAACATTGCTGCTGATTTCGGCATGGCTGAAGGGAGGAGAACCGTGGCATGGTTTGATGACGGCGCTAGTGGGAGTGGCGGCCGGCGGCGGCATGATTTGGATGATCCGACTGATTGGCAGCGCGATGCTAAAGCAAGAGGCGATGGGCTTTGGCGATGTCACGCTGATGGCCATGATCGGCGCATTTTTCGGTTGGCAGCCGGTCATTATTGTTTTTTTCCTTGCACCGTTTGTGGGCGTGGTGTTCGGCGGAATTCAATGGTTGTTGTTTCGTCAGAATGTGTTGCCGTATGGACCGTTTTTGTGCCTCGCCGCATTCGTAACCTTTCTGTTTTGGGCCCCGCTGTGGGATTATTGCAGCCAGATGTTTGAAATCCCGTGGTTAGTACCGGCGGCCATTGTCGTGTGCCTCCCGCTGTTGGCGGCAATGCTGTACGGATGGAGATTTCTCCGAGAAAAAGCATTCCGATAAATACTTGCGATCGCCGAATTTGATTTTTGGGCGGCTGGGCCAAACGAAATAAGTCCCAGCGGCTCGAATTCCGTGGGTTCGGCAGCCGCGGCTCGAGTCAACCATCCGTTACTCATTCCGCCCGCTTAACGTCGAGTTTCGTGCTTCGTCATTCCTCATTTTCCCATGCTATCTTTCAGCATGGCCAGGATGTTAGAAACAGTGACCGACCTGCAAACCGGCGCGGAAGCGCTCCGTTGGCGGCGGTATGGCGTGATCGAAGTACGCAACGGACAGTTGGCGGCCATTCATCTGCGGCCGTGGCCAAAGCTAGTTTCCATTGTCAGCGTGCTGTGGGGCCAGTGGTATCACAAACATGTGCCCGGTGATTGCGTACGGTTGTATTACAATCAACCGCTGCGGCACCCAAATTTCCTGGCGGTGAAGTTTGCCATTTCGGCGCGGGGCACTCGCTGGGCCAGTGCACTTCGGGCGTTGAAAGTGCTGAATGAAATTGCACAGATCAAGGGGAGCGACGCCTTGCTGTGCGATGCCGCAAACTTCCGGCTTTCGTCCCGTATGCTGGCCCGCGAAGGGTGGGAACTACATGCGGCAAGCCGGTGGCATCGGAACTATATCAAGCGGTTTTATGGAAGCTACCCGCGATTGTGGGAGCCGGCAACGGATGGGGCGCTAGCAAAGACAGCGTAGAAACCGCGACGGCTCGCTCGGCTTGCGCCTCGCGGCTAAACGGGTAATGGAAATGCTGTCGCTGATAAGTGGCAATGGGAAGTTTTGCCCTTGTGACAGGTGACTGCGCCCGTTACCATTCCGCCCCAATTATCTTTCGTCGCCACAATGCCATGAGGCATGGGCGATCTCGTCTGGCTCGCAAATCTTGTCGCTGAATTTTCTGGAAGGAGTTTCTGTCATGCCGGGCAATTACAGCCGGCAATTTGCAATTGCACTTTTGGCGCTGGCCATGGCCGGCTGTCAACAGAATCCGTTCGCAGCTTCACCGCCGCCGCAACCATCGGTGTACCAACAGCAGCAACAGCTGGCCATGCTGCAGCAACAGCAAACATTGCAAAGCCGCACCAGTTCGTTGGATATAGACAATCAAGATTTGCAAACCAAGCTAGCCCAAGCGCAGCAACAAAATCATTTGCTGCAAGATCAGTTGACCGTAACGCGCGAACAACTCAACAGCACTACGCAGCAATTAACGCAGACCCGTGAATCGCAGCAGAGCACCGAGCAGCAAGCACAAGTAATGGCCGCCAGCATGCGCAAGCGGAACGCGGCTTCGATCAGCGCCAACAACAGCCTGGAACGCAATCTGCCGACGATCAACATTCCCGGCGTCGAAGTCCGGCAAGATGGCGACGTGGTGCGGGTGGAAATGCCCGTCGACCGGTTGTTCAATCCCGGCACGGCGCAAATTCGCCAGGATGCCGTGCCGATGCTGGACACGGTGGCCAGCGAATTGGAACACTCGTATCCCATGCAAATTATCGGCGTGGAAGGGCACACCGATTCCGATCCCCCGCCGCCAGGTGTGTTTGCGACGGACCATCAACTTTCGATTGCCCGGGCCGCCGCCGTGTTCGATTATCTCACTACCCGGGGACGCATGCGGCCACAGCAATTGTTTGTCGTCGGCCATGGAGCGAATCACCCGGTGGTTTCCAATGCGTCGCTGCCAGGCAAAGCCCGCAATCGCCGCGTGGAATTGGTGGTATACCCGGATCAGTGGCAACAATGAGGTTTGGGTGCGGGGTTAAGCAAATCTGAGCGCTGCGATTTAGCGCTTGCCGAACTGCCCACAGTCTGCCGCAAGTCACATCGGATGGTTACAATTCTCTGATAGTGAACCAAGCGCGACCGGCGGTGTCGTGATGGCGGATCCATCGGTAAAGCGCCGGTTAGTTCACGCGCTAAACCGCAAGCGGTTCGCTGGTCAGCACCTGGCGCCTCTCAACTACGAATCCTGAACTCGTCTTCATTTTCCTGATGATCGCCATTATCGACTATCAAATGGGCAACCTTCGCAGCGTGCAGAAGGCGCTGGAATGGGTGGGGCAACAGGCTGTTATTACCAGTTCCGCCGATGAAATTGCGAAAGCCGATAAAGTCATTCTACCCGGCGTGGGGGCGTTTGAAGATGCCATTGCTGAGTTGCGACGACGCGATTTGGTGGGGCCAATCAAAGACACCATCGCCGCCGATAAGCCGTTTTTGGGAATCTGCCTGGGCCTCCAACTGCTGTTCGACGTGAGCTACGAAAACGGCGTGCACGAAGGCTTGGGAGTTCTGGCCGGCGAAGTACTGCGGTTTGAAGTGCCGACAGCACTGAAAGTGCCGCACATGGGCTGGAACGGTTTGACCATTCGTCGGCGGCCGCCGATGCTGGAAGGCATTGCCGATGGCACGCATGTGTACTTTGTGCATAGCTATTATGTGAAGCCGCGCGATCCGGACGTGATCGCCACGGAAACCGATTACGGCGGCCCGTTTTGCTCCATGATTTGGCGCGGCAACCTCTTTGCCACACAATTCCATCCCGAAAAGAGCCAGTCCGATGGCTTGCGGCTGCTGTGGAATTTTGCGGCGCCCTGCTAGATGAAAGGGGCGCTCCAATGATTTGCTATTTTGATGGCCAGCCGGTGCAATTGGGCGATTCGGTGGATTTTGACGGTGAACCAGCAACAGTAATGGAAATCATCCAAACGCAAGAGCAAGCGACCGCTGAGGGATTGCCAGAGCCAATGGTTGGCTTTCAAACCGAACGCTTGGGCGCGGTCTACCAAGCTCCAAGTGATCGCGGCTGGGATGGAATTATCTTGCTTTCGAGAGCTCCCAGCCATATTTAGAACCACCACCGCAAATGGTGCCTGCTACTTGCATCGGGCCGGTAACTGTGGCATATTTTTGGTTTCCGTTCTGGGAGCCGGTTTCACGCAGGGGGGCTGTTTCGCCCATGCAGATTTGGCCTGCCATCGACTTGCGCGGCGGCAAATGCGTCCGCCTTCAACAGGGCGACTACGGCCGCGAAATGGTGTTTTCCGAAAACCCTGCCAATGTGGCCCGGCAATTGGTCGAGGCTGGCGCCGAATGCCTGCATCTTGTCGATTTGGATGGCGCTCGAGATGGCAAACAACTGAATTTGGATACCATTCGGGCCATCGTGGCGGCCGTGGAAGTCCCCTGTGAGCTGGGCGGCGGCATTCGCGACGAGGCCACCATTCGCACTGTCATTGACGACGTGGGACTGGCGCGGCTAGTGATTGGCACTCGGGCCGTGCAAGAACCCGATTGGTTCCGAAAAATGATTCAGCAGTTTCCCGGTAAGCTGGTGTTGGGAATCGATTCGCGCGACGGCTTAGTTGCCACCGATGGTTGGCTTAAAACCAGCGGGACGAAGGCAATCGATTTCGCTAAACAGTTCGAAATGGAACCGCTGGCTGCGATCGTCTACACCGATATTTCCCGCGACGGAATGTTGGGCGGCCCAAACATTGCGGCAAATCAGGCGATGAAGCAAGCAGTGTGCTTGCCGGTTGTGGCATCCGGCGGCGTGACTTCCGCAGCCGACGTCGCGGCATTAGCGGCCATTCCCATGGCGGGCTGCATCATCGGCCGGGCTTTATACGAAGGCAAAATCAAATTGGCCGATGCGCTGGCGGCAAGCCGGCCGTCGTCGCCAGTGCCCAGCAATTAGCAAAACTTTCAACTCCCCACTCACCATTTTCCATTCTCATGGCGAAGTACAACGTATCCGATATTCGCAACGTGGCCCTATGCGGGCACGGTGCTTCAGGGAAGACAACCCTTGTCGATAAATTACTGAACCTAACCGGCGCTGTCACGCGGCCGGCTAGCGTCGACGACGGCACCAGCGTGTGTGATTTTGACGAAGAAGAAAAGCACCACAAGTATTCCATTGAAGCGGCGCTGGTGCACTTCGACCACGGCGGCAAGCGCTTCAATTTGATCGATACGCCGGGCTATCCCGATTTCATCGGCCAGGCCATCGGCGCGCTACAGGCCGTGGAAACCGCGTGCATTGTGGTCAACGCACATTCCGGCATCGAAGTGAACACGCGGCGCGTGTTCCAGGAAGCGGGCAAAGCAGGCGTGGGGCGAATTATTGTCGTCAGCAAAATGGACACAGAGAATATCGATTTTCCGAAGCTCGTCAGCAACATTCAGGAAATGTGGGGCAAAGCCTGCGTGCCGTTGAATGTGCCGCTGGGTTCGGGACACGATTTCAAAGGCGTGGCGAGCGCGCTCAAGCCACCGGGCGGTGCCCAGGGCGCTCTCATAGATGTTGCGGCGGCCAATCAGGCGCTGATCGAAACGATTGTGGAAACCGACGAGGAAGTGTTGGCCCGCTATTTCGATGGCACGCCGCCTACCGATGAAGAAGCCATGCGGCTAGTCGCGCAAGGTATGGCCCAAGGCACGTTGATTCCGATTGTCTGCGTGGCCGCCAAAACGGGCGGCGGACTGAAAGAACTGCTCGACGTGCTGGCGATGTGTGCGCCGTCGCCGGACAAAATGGTTCGCAAAGCCACGGACGACCACGGGCAAGAATTGGAACTCAAACCCGACCCTGCCGGACCGCTGGTGGCTCAGGTGTGGCGGACGCGGATCGATCCGTTCGTGCAAAAGCTGAGTTTCATCCGCATGTACAGCGGCACGCTCAAGAAAGACGAAGGCGTGCACGTATCAGGCGCGCGAAAAAACATTAAAATTGGCCCACTGCTGGAGGTCCAGGGACACGAAACGAAAGCGATCGATGCGGTTTCGGCGGGCGACATTGCGGCCATCTCCAAGACAGAAGATTTGCACACTGGCACGACGCTGGGCAATTTCGTCATGCCAACGGTCAAATTTCCCAGGCCGATGGTTGGACTGGCGGCGACGCCCAAGACTCGTGGCGACGAAGCCAAACTTTCCGGCGCACTGCACAAAGTCGTGGAGGAAGATTCCACCTTCCACATCGACCGGGATCCGCAAACCAAAGAGCTCGTCATGACCGGCATGAGCGAGCTGCATTTGAAGATTTTGCGGGAGCGAATCAAACGGCGCGACAAGGTGGAAGTCGACGTGCACGAGCCGAAAATTCCATACCGCGAAACCGTGCAGCAAAAAGCCGAGGGGAGTTACCGCCACAAAAAGCAATCGGGCGGCCGCGGCCAGTTCGGCGAGGTGCACATTCGGATGTTTCCCTTCCCCAAGGACACGAACCCGACGGAATATTGCAATAAGGAGCATTTTCCACACATGCGGCAGTTTCATTACCACGAAAAGAACAATTTTTTGTGGGTCGATTCGATTGTCGGCGGCACCATTCCCAACAACTTTTTGCCGGCGGTGGAAAAGGGATTTTTAGAACGGCTGGAGCGCGGCGTCATTGCCGGTTACCAGGTGCAAAACGTCGGCGTGGAAGTGCATTTCGGCAAATATCACGACGTCGACAGTTCCGAAGCCGCGTTCAAAACCGCCGGCAGCATGGCCTTTCGCAATGTATTCCAGGAAGCCAAGCCGGGGCTATTGGAGCCGATTGTGCATTTGCACATTACCGTGCCCAACAACAAAGTGGGCGACATCAACAGCGACATGTCGGGCCGTCGCGGCCGGGTGCTGGGCATGGAATCGGCCGGCGGCGATTTGCAAACCATCACGGTGGTCGTGCCGCTGGCTGAAGTGACCACCTACGCCCGCAGCCTTTCGAGCATGACCGGCGGACTCGGCAGCTACACGATGGATTTCAGCCACTACGACGTGGTGCCCGGGCAGGTGCAAAAAGCGATCATCGACAAGGCCGTGCTGCACAAGGAAGAAGAGGAAGAGTGAATCGGCAAATGGGGAATCGGGAGTGTGGAATGGGTGATGGGAATGCAAAGCAGGGAATGCGAATGCCAAAAACGCCTCAATTTCATATCTGTTTCAGGCCGAGTAAAACCAGAGGACGGTTGATTTTACGGTGGCCCGCCCCTACCATGATTGGTCTGGCGGGCAGATTGGTCCGTTAAGGTTTGCGCCGTTTCGCCCTTTCCACTGACAGCATCATTCAGCACGTATCGGAACCGGTGTAGCCTTTCTTCACCAGCCCACGTGTTTGTCCCTTCGCCACGAATTCATTTCACACGCCGCCATGAGTAATTTTTCGGGCCGAAAACCGAGTTTGTGCGTGTGTTGTTGTCGGATCTAGCGCCGGACGTGCCGCTATGGCATCGCTTTTGCGTCCGGTCCTTACGCCGCCGTGTGGCGGGAGGCACCTTGTAACATCGCGCCGGTTGATTTCGCTGAATAGATTTGATGTCGAAAATCCACGTTGCGTAGCGCGACCAACGGTCGCGGCTTTATAACTGACCACTGACCACTGACAACCGAACACCGACCACTCCCATGGCCACTGACATCCGTCTCAAAGAACAACTGCCCGAGCTCACCAAGCGAATCGTGCAAACCTATAGCGAGGGGGGGGGCATCAACCACTTGGGACATTGCCCATTGCCAAATTACGACGTAATTATTGCCTGCTGCGAGGACCTAAAGGAAATCATTTATCCTGGGTTCCGGCGACGTGAAGGTCTGCATATGGGCAATGTTTTGTACCACGTGGGCGATCTAATCGATTCGCTCCATGATAAGCTCACTGTGCAAATCGGTCGAGCGCTTCGGCACGATGCGAAAGCCACTGAAATGTGCACAGAGGAGTCCGATTTTGAAGCTTTAGGACAAGCCAAGGCTGTGCAGTTCTTGGAGCAAATTCCCGAAATTCGCAAAATGCTGGCTCTCGACGTGCAAGCTGCCTACGATGGTGATCCGGCGGTGCGAACACAAGACGAAGTGATTTTCTGCTATCCCGGGCTGGAGGCAATTACGATATACCGTCTGGCACATGGCTTACATGCTTTGGGCGTGCCATTTATTCCACGAATGATGACGGAGTGGGCCCATTCGCGAACGGGGATTGATATTCACCCCGGAGCGACCATCGGCGAGCATTTTTTTATCGATCATGGCACGGGCGTAGTAATTGGCGAGACAACCGAAATCGGCAACCACGTTAAGCTTTACCAAGGTGTCACGTTGGGCGCACTGAGTTTTGCCACGGATGGCGATGGCAACTTAGTGCGCGGCTTGAAACGGCATCCGACAATCGAAGACCGCGTAATTATTTATGCCAGCGCCACGGTTTTGGGCGGACGCACGGTTATCGGGCACGATTCGGTCATTGGCTCCAGCGTTTGGCTTACGAAAAGCGTAGAACCGCACACGACGGTCGTGTTGGAAACCCCCCGGCTGCGAATGCGCAGCGAAGGGTTGGGCGAACTGGAGCCGACGCTGAATTACGTGATCTAAACGGGGCAACACCCTACTTCGCCCGAGTACGTTGCAGAAGCCGTGCAAATTCTGCCTCTAGATCGGCGTCAAGTTGCCGGGAGTCCACTGAAATAAACTCTGTGGAATCTTCCGGATTGATTGTCATTCGAATATCGCCATTGCGGGTCGGAAAGCCAAACCGCGTGGTGGCCGTTCCTAGGGCGACGTCGAAATCAGACGCAATGTCGTCAATTTCGATCCATCCGACCATTTGGCTAGACAAGAGAAACCTCGTTGCAATTCTCTACCGACTAATGATGGCTGCATGATGAAAAATGCCAGCCGCGATCTGGCTATGAAATGCATTCGGCAACCAGCATCGGCAATCCGTAGCCGACCGGGCTTCGAGCGAATAGAAAACAAAAGGATTTGTCGCTTTGCAGTCCGCGGAACCGGTTTATGAAGGATAACGCGGCGGTTGGCAGAGATTTGACCGTTCGGCTCAGCCAGCAACGATTCCACGTTCGGCCATTCGCAACTGGGCGCGGGCTTGTTGTTCCAGACGGTCGCGGATGGCCATCAATTCCGGCGTGTTGGCTTTGCGGGCCCGGGCTGCGGCCAAATGTTCTCTAGCAATGGCGGCGTTCAGCTTTTCGGCAGGCACGGCATTGTTAGTCAGCACGGTAACTATCCCATCGGCCACTTGTACGAATCCGCCGTCCACATAGAGCCGGACCATTTTTCCATCCTCCTTCAAACGCAGTTCGCCATAGCCCAACCGGCCAATGAAAGGGCTGTGACCGGGCAATACCCCCAGCTCGCCGTCATAAAGGGGCAAGGCGACAAAGCCGGCCGGCGTTTGCAAAGCCGTTGTTTCAGGCGTGACGACGATGCATTCTAATACCCGGATGGGACTAGTTACATCAATGGGCGAAGAGCCGCCGAATCTGATGCCATCGGTACCGCCTTCATGAAAATCGGGCATAGTTCGTTAAACTTGGGAAGTAGTAATTCGTGATTTATTTCTTTGCCGCGGCGGCCATTTTCTTCGCTTGTTCTTCCACCTGTTCGATTGCGCCCACATACATAAATGCCTGCTCTGGCAAGTGGTCCCATTTACCGTCGCAAATTTCCTCAAAGCTGCGGATGGTTTCGCGCAGGGGGGTGATTTCGCCTGGCTTGCCGGTGAACACTTCGGCCACCAAGAACGGCTGCGACAGGAACCGCTCGATGCGTCTGGCCCGGTTGACCACCTGCTTGTCTTCCTCGCTCAACTCTTCCACGCCGAGGATGGCGATGATGTCTTGCAGTTCGCGATACCGCTGCAAAATGCCTTGCACACGGCGGGCGATGGCATAGTGCCGGTCGCCCACGTATTGCGGATCCAAAATGCGGCTGGACGAAGCCAGCGGATCGACCGCCGGATAAATGCCTTTTTCCGAGATGGCGCGTTCCAGATACAAGAACGCATCGAGCTGGCCGAAGGCCGTGGCAGGAGCAGGGTCGGTGGGATCGTCGGCAGGCACGTACACGGCCTGCACGCTGGTGATGGCGCCTTTCGATGTCGAAGCAATGCGTTCTTGCAGCGCGCCCATTTCGGTGCCAAGCGTCGGTTGATAGCCCACGGCGCTGGGCATGCGGCCCAACAATGCGGATACTTCGCTGCCGGCCTGCGAAAAACGGAAAATGTTGTCAATGAACAAGAGCGTATCGGCCCCCGTTTTATCGCGGAAATACTCGGCCATGGTCAGCGCCGACAAAGCCACCCGCAAGCGGGCGCCAGGCGGTTCGTTCATTTGGCCGAACACCATGCAGGTTTGCTCGATGACGTGACGGCCGGTATCGCCGATTTTGGCTTCCTGCATCTCGATCCACAAATCGGTTCCTTCGCGAGTTCGCTCTCCCACCCCGGCGAATACGGAATAGCCGCCGTGAGCGCTGGCGATGCGGGCAATCAACTCGGTAAGAATGACCGTTTTGCCCAAGCCGGCTCCGCCGAACAACCCGGCCTTGCCACCGCGGACGAATGGAGTAAGTAAATCGATGACTTTAATGCCAGTTTCAAACACTTCGGTTTTTGTCGACAGATCGGTAACGGCCGGCGGATCGCGATGGATCGGCCAGTATTCTTCCGCCTGGACCGGGCCACGGTTGTCGATCGGCTCGCCTAGCAGATTGAACACACGGCCCAAAGTGGGTTTTCCAACCGGAACGGTGACGGGGCCGCCGGTATCGACCACCTCCATTCCGCGGACCATGCCGTCGGTGTTGCCCAAGGCGACGCAGCGAACACGGCCGCCGCCTAGGTGCTGTTGCACTTCGCCCGTGAGATGAATTTTGGTGCCTTTCACGTCGGCATCGACCTTGATGGCGTTGTAAATGGCCGGCAAATGTTCTTCGGGAAACTCGATGTCGAACGTCGAGCCGATGATTTGCGTCACCTTGCCGGTTTGCTTTGCGGCAGAAGGTTGTCCGCCTGGTTGCTTGGACGGGGCAGTTGCAGTAGCCATGCGTTGGATGAGTGGTTAGTAGTGAGTGGTGAGTTGTAATTAGCCCCCGGTCAATGACCGGGGGGTGAAGTGATGTTCGATTAACCTTTGAGCGCCTCCACGCCGCCGAGAACTTCCATAATTTCGCCGGTGATTTGGCTTTGACGGGCCCGGTTGTAGGCCATGGCCAGCGATTTGATCAGCTTGTCGGCATTATCAGTGGCCGATTTCATGGCCACTTTGCGGGCAATTTGCTCGCTGACCGCCGAATCGAGGAAGCACTTGAATAACTTCACTCGGAAACTGGTCGGCACAACTTCCTCCAAAATACTGGCTGCCGATGGGAGAAACTCGTATTGTGTTTCGGGAGTAGATTTTTTGCCGGCCTCTTGCTTGGGCGTGGGTGCTTTTCCGGTTTCCGGGAGTGATAACGCAGCCAGCGGCAGCAGCGTTTCCACGACGGTGGCTTGCTTGCTCAGGCTATCGAATCGGGTATAAACCACATCGAGCCGGTCGAGTGCGCCGGTGATGTATTCATCCAAATAACGAGTGGCCAGCAAGTCGACTTCGGCAAACGAGGGCTTATCTTCGAAATGCGTGTATGCCTGGTTGCCTTTCAGGCCGCGAAATTTGAACGCCGCGATACCGCGCTTGCCGGAAATTTCCAAATCGACTTGCGGGATGCTGGCCTTCAACTCGTTGTAGCGAGCCCAGGCCATGCGGACCACGTTAGAATTGTAGCCGCCACACAAGCCGCGGTTGCCGGTGAGGACCAGCAAAATGACGCGGTTGGTTTTTTCGCGCGACTCCAACAGCGGGTGGCTCACTTCCAGGCCGGCCTGCGACAAATCGGCCACGAGCTTGGTGATGCGCTTGGTGTAAGCCGTGGCGGCGTGCGCGCGGTCCATCGCCTTTTTGAACCGCGCAGTAGCGATCAACTCCATGGTCCGCGTAATTTTGCGAATGTTGCGGACGGAGCGACGGCGTTTATCGAGTGCGCGGGCTTTGGCCATAAAAAAGCGGTTAGCAATTAGCGGTTAGCAATTTGGATCCGGCAATTTGGCATGTAATCTCTTCGCATTGATCAAATTGATTATTCCCGCAAGGATTGCCGCTGGACTCCAAATGCTCGGAAACACGATAGCCATTCCAATGCAGAGTCCGCCCATCGTGGCGGCGATCCACATATCAGTTCTAAGTGACGTTACTGGTCGTTTCAAAATTCCCACAGCTTTACATCTCTCTTTTCCATTCAGCGTTTATCACACCGCCGCTGATTACACTTTCGCTAGTGCGGGTTCTTTCTTTTTGGCGCCGCCGAATTGGGTTTTGAATTGCTCGATGGCGACGTCGAGGGCCTTCATCGTGTCGGCATCTAAATCTTTGGTGTCGGCGATTTTCTTACGGATCTCGGGCTTTTGATCTTTGATGAACGTCAGGTACGCCTTTTCCCAGGCAGCCACCTGGTTACGAGGCACTTGATCCAAGTGGCCTTGGTTGCCGGCGTAAATGCTGAGCACCTGGTCGATCACGTCCATCGGTTGGTATTGCCCCTGCTTGAGCAACTCGACCATGCGGTAACCACGGTCGAGCTGTTGCTGGGTGGCGGCATCCAAATCGGTGCCCAATTGAGCGAAAGCTTCCAGCTCACGAAATGCAGCCAGAGCCAAACGCAAGCCACCGGCTACTTCTTTCTTTTTCATGGCTTTGATTTGGGCGGCTCCACCGACGCGGCTGACCGAAATGCCCACGTTCATGGCCGGACGAATGCCGGAAAAAAATAAGTTGGGCTGCAAGTAAATTTGGCCGTCGGTAATCGAAATCACGTTGGTGGGAATGTAGGCCGACACCTCGCCTTCCAGTGTTTCGATAATGGGCAACGAAGTAATTGAGCCGGCGCCCAAATCATCACTGAGTTTTGCGGAACGCTCCAGCAGCCGGCTGTGAGCGTAAAAAATATCGCCTGGATATGCCTCGCGGCCTGGGGGACGACGCAGCAACAATGAAAGCTGGCGATAAGCCTGGGCTTGCTTCGACAAATCGTCGTACACAATCAAGGCGTGTCCCTTGTTGTACATGAAATATTCGGCCATGGCGGTGCCCGCATACGGAGCAATGTATTGCAGTGGGGCAGGGGCGCTAGCGCCGGCAAGAATGACGGTGGTATAATCCATTGCGCCGTACTTGCGGAGGGCCTCAATGGTATTGGCGACCGACGAATCTTTCTGCCCGACCGCCACGTAAAAACATTTCACACCGCTATTTTTTTGATTGATGATGGCGTCGATACCGATGGCCGTTTTGCCGGTTTTGCGGTCACCGATAATCAGCTCGCGCTGACCGCGACCGATGGGCGTCATAGCATCAATCGCCTTCAGGCCTGTTTGCAACGGTTCACGCACGGGTTGACGGCCAGCAATGCCAGGCGCCATCGATTCGACAGGACGGCGCTCAGTCGTGACGACAGGGCCTTTGCCATCAAGCGGATTGCCTAGCGGGTCCAGCACACGACCCATCACGGCATCGCCTACCGGCACGCTTAACAGCCGTCCGGTGCTGCGAACTTCGTCCCCTTCCTCGATTTTCAAATAATCGCCGAGAATGATAACGCCGACAGAGTTTTCTTCCAGGTTGAAGGCCAAGCCGGTCACGCCGCCTGGGAATTCGACCATTTCGCCGGCCATCACGCTGGACAGGCCATAAACCCGGGCGATGCCGTCGCCCACTTCCAATACGCGTCCGACTTCCCGGACGTCGATGTGCGATTGATACTGCTCGATTTCAGTTTGCAGAACTGAAGCGATCTCGTCGGCTTTGAATTTCATGGATACTCCTGGTGAGCATGCTTTCGCGCAGCCGCTGTAGCTGCGTGGCAATGGACCCGTCAAATACCCGATCTCCCACGCGCAATACCATGCCGCCGATGAGTTCGGGATGAACTTGTTTATCTAATAACGGTTGCAAGTGCAGCCGCTTTTGGATTTCCTGGGCGATTACTTGTTCTGTGGCTGCATCGAGTGGCTCCGCAGTACTGACTAACACCCGTACCCGATTTTTTACGCGGTTGTATTCCTCGTGCACGGCCATGTGAATGAGCCGCAGCATATCGAGCCGGCCATGCCGGGCCACCACCTGCAAAAAACTCAGGAACACAGGCGAAGCCTGTTTGGCAAATGCCTTTTTGAGCATTGCTTCTTTGACCTCCTCGTCGACAAAGCCGGAGGTTAACACGGCTTCCAGCTTGGGCATTTTTTCCAGCACGTCGTCGATCAGCGAATCGAACTCCTGCACGACTGCTTCGGTCACGCCGGCCTTTTCGGCAGAGGCCACCAATGCCTCGGAATAAACCACCGCCGTGCGCCACGCGCCGGTATTGTACGTGGGAAGCTTCGTGAATTGACGGGGTGTGGTGAGGGGTTCAGGCATTTGATAATCGCCTCCGGCGCGGCTACCGAGGCTAACGGCGATGTTGATGAACGTGATGAATCAATTCCTGCTTGGTGCCGAGCTAGCGAATTTGGACAGTGAATCTTTCACCAAGCGGGAACGCTCTTCGGGCGTGAGCTTGGTGGAAATGATTTTTCCGGCCAATTGCACAGCCAAATCGGCGCTGCGCTCCGACAACTGCTCCACGGCAGCATCAGTGGCGGTGCGAATATCGCGCATCGCGCGTTCGTGTTCTCCCTGTGCAGCAGCTTTCGCCTCGGCCACAATTTCCTGCTTGGTGTGTTCAGCCGCCTGCCGGGCTTCGTCCAACATGGCCCGCACCTGGTCAGCGGCGCCAGCTAATTTGCGTTCGTACTCGGCCAACAACTCACGGGCTTCTTCATCCCTGCGGCGCGCAGCCTCGATGTTCTCGGCAATGTGATGCTCGCGTTTATCGAGTGCCTCGGTAATTGGTCCCCACGCGAATTTCTTCAGCACGATAAACAGCACCACAAACACGACGAATGTCCACAGCGCCAGATCCGTTTTGAACTGCAAAGGGTCGGGATGATCAGCCGGCGCCGAAGCGCTTGGCGTAGATACGGCGTTCGTTTCGTCGGCTGCGTGGGCTACACTAACCACGGGTATCGTCAAACCCGACGAGCCGGTGGTTAAGACCACACAGGACCAAACAACCATCGTCAACCGCAGTCGATTGCCGAATAAACGTTCGCAAAAGCGGCGCATATAACTTTTCCTCATCAATTACTAAAACACATTGCCAAAATATCCAAGCTCGACGTTTTGGCGGGCAACCCGGACAAACATTGCCGGCAACGTGCTTATTTGATAAACAACTTCAGCAAGCAAACCAACAGTGCGAAGAACGTGGCGCCTTCGATTAACGCGGCCGAAACAATCATCGCACCTTGAATTTTGTCGGCCACTTCCGGCTGCCGGGCCATGCTTTCTACGGCCGAACCCCCAATGCGACCAATGCCGAAACCGGCGCCCAAAATCACAATGCCGGCGCCTAGGGCAATTCCCAAATCCATGCTGAAGGGCGCCGGCGCCGGAGTACCACCATTCGCGGGGGGCTGAGCCAGGGCGGGCGAAGCCGCTAAGAGTACCACAACACACAGGGCTAAAATCCGCGTCAACTTATTCACTCTTGCATCTCCTTTGATGTTGGGCCTTGTTCTCGGTCCGACAGCCTTGCTCCAGCAAATCAATGTGGATGGACAGCCATGCCGATAAACAACGCCGACAAAAATGTGAAAACATAAGCTTGGATAAATGCGACCAACAGTTCCAATAAACTGAGCGCAACTACGCTAAAAACACTGACCGGCATCACGCCCCAGAACAAAAAGCTGCTGGCTGTAGCCGCGATAAAGGCCAAGATTACTGCAAGCACTAAATGCCCAGCCATCATGTTCGCAAGAAGACGAATGGCCAACACGCCGTGCTTGATGAACATCCCAACGACTTCGATTACGAAAATCATAGGAATCAGAAACACGGCCAACAGAGGCGGCAAATCGAGATGGGGCACCTGCGCTTTCCAGAATCCCAAAACTCCAAATTTTCCCATACCGGTTGCCAACACAATCACAAACGTGGAAATCGCCAGCGCGCCCGTCACCGAAAGCGATGCCGTCGGGGAACCAGCCCACGGCAGCAATCCAAACAAGTTACAGATCAAGATAAAAAAAAACGCATGCCACAAAAATGGCAAGAATCGCTCGGCATCATGTCCAATGGCCGGATGTGCCACCTGATCGCGAATAAACACCAGCATTCCTTCCAGCATGTTCCACCAGCGGCCCTTGGGCATGTCACTTTTGCGCATGCGATTGGCCAGGCGGATAAAGACGACCGCCATCAACACGGCTACGACCAATTCGATGAGCATGAACTTAGTCAGACGGAAGTGATAACCCTCGACATTGAACTGTTCCTCGGTTTTCTCGCCCGTCAGAGAAATGCGCCCCCCCATAAACTTGGGCAGATCGATGTACGTGGCATCCTGAACATGCCCGAACAGACGCTCAGGCGACAAGTAGTTTTCGTGTTGGGTATCAGCTTCGGCCATAACAAGACGATTTATTCGTGTTCTTGCCCCGAAATTTTCAGGACAATTCGATCTTTCCCGCGCGCCAGTCGCCAGCTGGCCTTGGACCGGAGCATCTAACCACTGCCAGCGTGGTATCGATCGGCAATGCCGTCAAGTAAAACAACAACACATAAAACACGAATCCAGCGCTAGCCAATCGAGATTGGGCCAACAGCACCATTAGGCAGGCTGCCAATGGAACCACCATGCGAATGACCATGCCGAACAATAATTTTGTAAGCGCAGCGTTCGGACCGTGAATAAATTCGCCGAACAACATGCCCATTGCAGAAGCACACCACACTACAATCCCTGCGGTGAACTCAGCCAAAACACC